>JBBAKY010000135.1:0-9283 GCA_040403295.1 Arcicella sp. | reverse complement strand
ATGCTTGCATAACAATTTTATATAATTTTTTTAAAATATTGTATATTGCGCATCTAAAATTTGATTTTAAATTTAAAAAACTGTCCTAATTTATATTCCCAAAAACGACAACATGAAAATACAATTTCACGGGGCGGCTCAACAAGTTACAGGCTCAAAGCATTTAATAATTACTGAAAAAGGCACAAAAATTTTATTGGATTGTGGGCTATTTCAAGGCATAAATACGCAAGACCTCAATCAAAATTTTGCCTTCAATCCCGCAGAAATTGATTACGTTGTTCTCTCGCACGCTCACATCGACCACACAGGATTATTGCCAAGATTAGTTGGGAAAGGATATTCAGGGAAGATTTTTTGTACTTCTGCCACCAAAGATTTGTGTTCAATTCTTTTGGGAGATTCTGCCCGAATCCAAGAAAGCGATTTAGAAAGAATCAATAAAAGACGCATAAAAAGAAATGAACCTGTCTTAGAAAATTTATATTCACAAGCAGATGTTGATAAAACGCTGAGCATGATGGAAGCCGTTAATTTCAGAGAGAAATTTTGGCTGAATGACGAAGTAAGCGTGTATTTTACCGATACTGGGCATATTTTGGGTTCGGCCGCAATTTCATTAACCATTAAAGAAAAAGATAAAGAAATTAAACTATTTTTCTCAGGAGATATTGGTCGCCCGAATGATAAAATATTAAAATATCCCGAAGCCTTCTCACAAGCCGATTATATTATTTGTGAATCAACTTATGGTTCAAAATTACACGAAACAGAAGTGGATGTAAAGGCTCATTTACTGGATATTATCCAAAAAATATGTGTAGAAAAAAAAGGAAAACTCTTAATTCCAGCCTTTTCAATCGACCGTACCCAAGAATTGGTCTATGCCCTCGACCAATTACAAGATGAAGGCAAATTACCCAAAATTAAGGTTTTTGTCGACTCACCGTTATCGGTAAATGCTACCCAAATTATGAAAAAACACCCCGAATGTTTTAATCCAGAAGTATTAGAATATTTAAAGCAAGGGGATGGCGATGCTTTTGGTTTTCCGAATTTATATTATGTTTCGGCGACGGAGGATTCAAAGAAATTAAATGAGATTCAAGAGCCTTGCATCATCATTTCAGCCTCTGGCATGGCAGAAGCAGGACGAATAAAACATCACATCGCCAATCACGTAGAAGACCCAAATTGTGCAGTGCTTTTAGTGGGTTATACCACACCCGAAAGTTTAGGAGGGCAATTAAAAGCAGGCAATGAAAAGGTGAATATTTTTGGTAAGGAGTTTAAGGTAAATGCCCAAGTTTTTGTCATGGATTCATTCTCGGCTCATGCGGATTACCAAGAAATAATACAATTTTTATCGTGTCAAGATAAATCAAAAGTTAAGCAAGTATTTTTAGTTCATGGAGATTATGAAATACAGAAAATTTTCAGAGAAAAATTACTGAAAGAAGGTTATTCAGATGTGTATATTCCTGCGCATCAAAAAGAGGTTACGATTAATTAGAATTTATTTAATATCACGCTTTTACGAACCAAAACTAATTTATACCATGAAAAAATTCATCAGAGCTTTATTAATTTTAATCGTTATTATTGCCATTGCTTTTTTTGGTTTTATGCCAAGTTATATCGACCAATCTTCTAATGCGGTTACGCTAAAAACCGATAATTTACCGAAAAATATTGCGTATGATTCCATTCCGTTCATTGCAGATTTGCATTGTGATGCGCTACTTTGGAATAGAGATTTTTTTAAAAAGCATCCCTATGGTCACGTAGATTTACCAAGAATGCAAGAGGCAAATATGGCTTTTCAGGTTTTTACAATCGTCAGCAAAACGCCAAGGAACATGAATATTGAAAAGAATGATGACAAAACGGATAACGTGGCCTTGTTAAGTTTTGGACAATTACAACCACCCGCTAACTGGTTTAGTATCAAGAAAAGGGCTTTATGGCAAGCCGAACAATTGCATAAATTTGCGGATAAATCGGCGGGTGCTTTTCGAGTAGTAACGAGTCAAACGGAGCTACGTAAATTTATCATTGACCGTGAAAAAAATCATCAATTAACGGCGGGAATGTTGGGCGTGGAAGGAGCACATTGTTTAGAAAAAGACTTGAAAAATTTGGATGAATTCTATGAGGCAGGAATTCGCTATATCGGAATTACGCACTTTTTTGATAATGAATGGGCGGGGTCAGCTCATGGAATGAACAAAAAAGGTTTGACAACCTACGGCAAGCAATTAATCAGTAAAATGGACAGTTTGCACATTATTATTGACTTGGCACATTCGTCGGTAAATACCATTGATGATATTTTAGCGCTCACGAACCGTCCTTTAATTGTTTCTCATACGGGTATTAAAGGTGTTTGTGATAATCAGCGAAATTTATCGGATAAGCATCTTATCGAAATTGGGAAACGAAATGGTTTAGTGGGCATTGGTCTTTGGGAAACGGCCGTTTGTGGTACTGATGCTGCGGCAACTGCCAAATCAATTAGATACGTAGCCGATAAAATTGGGGTGGATAAAGTGGGCTTAGGTTCAGATTTTGACGGAGCAGTGAAAACGCATTTTGCCGTTACGGGCTTGCCGTTAATCATGGGAGCCTTAAAAAAAGAAGGGTTTAATAATACCGATATTCAGAAAATTATGGGAGGAAATATTAGAGATTTTTTATTGAAAAATTTACCTATTAAATGATTTGTGAAGCATTAATTAAATAAAAAAAGAGACTTGTATCTATAAGTTCAAACCTCAGCCTTTTGCCTATATCCTAAATATAAGCGAAAGGCTGAGGTTTTTTTGCGTACCTTTGCCGTTAAATTAAGCGAATAAAAATTATGACTTTCGAGGATTTTGATCTCAATCGACAACTACTAAGTGCCATCGAAGAAGCTGGTTATCAAGCACCTACGCCTATTCAAGAGCAAGCAATTCCGCTGGTGATGAATGGACATGACGTATTGGGAATTGCCCAAACGGGAACGGGAAAAACGGCTGCTTATCTCCTCCCAATTTTGATGAAAGTCAAATACGCACAGGGAACGGATATGCGAGTACTGATACTTGCCCCAACTCGTGAACTGGTGATGCAGATTGATAAGGCCGTTACCGATTTAGCGAAATATACCGACATCCGCCACGTGGCTCTTTACGGCGGTTTAGGACCCAAAACACAAATAGAAACACTCCAAAAAGGTATTGATATCATCGTTGCAACGCCTGGGAGATTTATGGATATTTATCTGAAAGGTGAAATTCCAGTGAAAGAATTGAAAACCTTAGTTTTGGATGAAGCCGATAAGATGATGGATATGGGTTTTATGCCCCAAATTCGCAAGATTTTGGAAGTAATCCCTTCTAAAAAACGCCAGAATTTATTATTTTCTGCTACCTTTCCAGAAAGGGTTGAAAAACTGTCGTTCGAGTTCCTTGAGTTTCCGTATAAAGTAGAAGTTTCGCCCCAAGCCACCACGGCAAGTCTGGTGAAACAAAGTTTGTATGAAGTGCCTAACTTCATGACAAAAATTAATCTTTTGGGAATGCTTATGCGTGACCACGAGCGATTTAATCGAACCATTATTTTTTGTAGAAGTAAGGAATTTGCGGATAATATTTTTAAGTACTTAGGGCGAAAAGTAGTCGGTGAAAACAAAATTCGGGTTATCCACGCCAACAAGGGGCAGAACACCAGAATCAACTCAATGGAGGATTTTAAAGAAGGGAATATTCAAGTGTTGGTGGCAACGGATGTAGCATCCAGAGGCATTGATATTGAGGCAGTTAGCCACGTGATTAACTTCGATGTACCTTTGATTTATGAAGATTACGTTCACAGAATCGGCCGAACTGGAAGAGCTAACCTATCGGGAGAAGCCATCACTTTTATGACTGAAGCGGAGGAATATCACATCGGGAAAATTGAGAAAATAATCAAGCAACAAATCCCCCGTGAAGCCTTGCCTGCCAACTTAGAAATTCTGCAAACTCCCTTCGTTGAAAAGCAAATTATGTTGCGTGAAATTGATGAGCAGCGGAAGAAGGAAGACCCTGATTTTAAAGGTGCTTTTCACGAGAAAAAGGACTTTAAAGTAAAAGCAAAACAGAAGGAAATCTCTCAGAAAAAGCAGATAATTGCGGGAGGAAAAGAAGCGAGAAAAGGAAGTTTTGGGAAATCGTCAAGCGGTGGAGAAAGAAAAAATAGAGCAGTTAAAAAAGGCGGGAATAGTCGTACAGGAAGGAAATAATTTGACTAACTGATTTGCTAACAACGGGTTTCAACCCGTTGCATAAAAGGCGTATTGGGTAAAATTTGACTTAGACTAACTGATAACTATTTACGTTTATTGTAAAAATACAAAAAGTTCTTACTCACACGTTTAAATCCAACGAGCATCAACGCTCATAGACAATTAAGTCCATGACTACCAAAATCTTAACCCTATTTTTGCTATTGTTTTCCCTCTCAATTTTTGCCCAAGATCCCAAGCAAAAAGAGAATTTGCAGAAATTAATAGACACTGAAAAAGCATTTGCCCAAGCCTCCATAGACCAAGGAACGAAGACTGCATTCCTCAATTTTTTATCTAAAGAATCTATTGTCTTCGATAAATCAATGCCTGTAAATGGCTTAGAATATTGGCAAAATATTGATTTTAAGGGAGTTATCACTTGGCAACCAATCATTGCCGAAATTGCTGGCTCATCAGATTTGGGTTATACCATTGGAAATTATCAATCACATAACACTGCCGCTACCGACAAACCAAGTACATTTGGAAGTTTTGTAACGCTGTGGAAAAAACAACTTGATAACTCGTGGAAAGTAGCCGTCGATATGGGGGTTTCGCATGATGAAATTATCTTAAATAGCGCAAATGTTGCTGAAAATTATCCTACTTTTAAACCCTATGAACTCAAAAATAGGATGGTTTTAGCGGAACGAATGGTATTTATGAATGACCATTTTTATTGGAAAAATGCAAAATATGCACTTAATCCTTTTGAGCCACACCTTACTCAAAATGTCAGAATTTACCGAAAGAACTTAAAACCAATTATTGGCAAAGAAAATGCGAAGGTTTTTTTAAAGAAAACATACGATAAAAATTTAGTGTATACGGGTTTAAAGGCAATTTCGTCCACAGCGGGTGATTTGGTTTGTGTTTATGGCGTAATTTCGGGTGCTGGAAAAGCAGGCACTTATCTTCGTATTTATAAACAAGAAACAAAAGATGCTTGGAAAATTGTGGTTGAAATGGTGGATTTGTAAATAGCTTTGAGCCATTAGCTATGAGAAATGAGTTGTATTACGTATTTTTATCTCATTGCTCAATGCTCATAACTCAACGCTAAAAATGTACGCACTCAAAAACGCCAAAATATTCACTTCCGAAGAATTTATAGAAAATCAAATTTTATTGATTGAAGGAGATAAAATTAGTAAAATAATTTCCGAAGAAAATCTGGATACTGATATTCAAGTAGTTGATTTAAAGGGATTTAATATTGCTCCTGCATTCATAGATATTCAGATTTATGGGGGTGTCGGGAGTTTATATAATTCAAAAACTACGGAAGAAACTATCCTCAAAACCTACCTCGAAATTCGTCGACAAGGTACTACTCATTTTCAAATTACACTTTCATCGGTGCTTTTAGAAACGATGTTAGAGGCAATTGAAGTGGCTAAAATCTATATCAAAAACGGCGGTAAAGGCTTGGCAGGTTTACACCTTGAAGGACCATTTTTTAGCTTTCCAAAACGGGGAGCTCACGTGGCAGAATTCATCCGAAAACCAACAAATGAAGAACTTCAAACCATCATCCAAGCATGTGAAGGTTTACCAACTTATATGACCATTGCCCCCGAAGAATTCACGGATGAACAGCTAAAAATACTTTTGGAAAGTGAGATAATCGTAGCCGCAGGTCATAGTTCTGCCACTTACAAACAAGCCAAAAATGCCTTTCAGCACGGAATAAAGCGAATTACGCACCTTTTTAATGCCATGTCACAACTGCAAGGTCGGGAACCTGGATTGGTTGGGGCGGCTTATAATTCTGAGGCTTGGGCGAGTATCATTCCAGATGGTATTCACGTGGATTTTACCAGTATTAAAATCTCCAAAAAGATGATGGGCAAACGCCTTTTTATCATCACCGATGCGGTTACTGACGACATTTCGGGCGACTATAAATTCATTCACGCTGGCACGCATTACACCGATACGAAAGGTACACTTTCGGGTTCTGCGCTCACGATGATGCAAGGGGTAAAAAACTGTGTGAATCAAGTTGAAATTCCTCTGCAAGAATCCCTCAGAATGGCTTCAACTTATCCTGCTGAAGTGCTGAATTTAGGCAATCGTTTAGGTAAAATTAAGCCTGATTATCAAGCCAATATGGTTATTTTTGATGACAATTTTGTGGCAAAAGGAATAGTAGAGGATGGATGTTTGGAGTGGTTTGGTGTTTAAAATAAAAAACTTTAGAAGTAGATTTATAACCCTTTCAAGTGTTTAAAACGCTTGAAAGGGTTTATTTTATAAATAGAATTAATTTCCAGTAACCAAAGATGTTAAATTTTACGATTTATATTCCAAGTATCTCGTTACAATTTTAAAATTAAAAACACGCCAATATTTTCTTTTATCCGCTCCATTTCCTTCCGAAACCCGCTCATTTATTGTACTTTTGCAAGAATTTTCCCCATATAAGGGAATTTGTCATTGATAATTACGAAGCATGAATTTTAAAGAATATAAAAACCTTGATTACGCTCAAGTAGCGGACGAAATCCTGAAATTTTGGCAAGATGAAAACATCTTCCAAAAATCTATTGATACCCGTGAGGGAAATCCAACTTTTACTTTCTACGAAGGACCGCCTTCAGCCAACGGCACGCCTGGTATTCACCACGTAATGGCTCGTGCGATAAAGGATATTTTCTGTCGCTACCAAACGCTCAAAGGCAAGCAGGTGAAACGCAAAGGCGGTTGGGATACGCACGGATTACCCGTAGAATTGCAGGTGGAGAAAGAATTGGGAATTACCAAAGAGGATATTGGCAAGAAAATTACCGTAAAAGAATACAACCAAAAATGCCGTGAAACCGTAATGAAATACACGGATATTTGGAATGATTTGACGGAAAAAATGGGTTATTGGGTGGACTTAGAACATCCTTATATTACCTACGAAAACAACTATATTGAGTCAGTTTGGCATCTTTTACAGAAATTATACAAAAAAGGATTGCTTTATAAAGGTTATACTATTCAGCCATATTCTCCTGCGGCAGGGACAGGACTTTCTTCCCACGAAATTAACCAGCCAGGTTGTTATCGTGAAGTGAAAGATACGTCCTTAACGGCTCAGTTTAAAGTAAAATTGACGGGCAAATCGGGGTTTTTGTTTGACACTGCCAACAGCAGCAATATCTATATTTTAGCATGGACAACCACCCCGTGGACGCTGCCGGCCAACACCGCTTTGACGGTTGGGAAAAACATTGATTATGTCTTAGTAAAAACCCGAAATCCTTACACTTTCGAGCCTGTAAATGTAGTTTTGGCGAGCGTTTTAGTCGGAAAGTATTTCAACGAAAAAGGGAAAGACGGTGATTTTACCACGTATAATGATGGGGATAAAATCATTCCGTGGACGATAATTTCTGAGTTCAAGGGTAACTTTTTGGAAGGCATTGAATACGAACAATTAATGCCTTACGTACAACCAGAAACGGCCGCTTTCAGAGTAATTATTGGTGATTTTGTTACGACCGAAGATGGTACAGGTGTGGTACATACTTCGCCAACTTTTGGAGCGGACGATTTCCGTGTAGCGGCTCAAAATGGTATTCCTTCTATTTTTGTGAAAGATGAAAATGGAAAAGATGTGCCAATTGTGAATCGTCAGGGGCGTTTTGTGTCTGAAATTACCGAATATGCCAACGAACCTGTGAAGGAAGCGTACTTATCAGACGAAGAGAAAGAAGAGCAAAGAATTTTGCAAGGCAGAGACAAATATTTATCCGTGGATGAGCGAATTGCGATTCAGTTGAAAACGGAAAATAAAGCCTTTAATGTTCAGAAATTCGATCACCCGTATCCGCATTGTTGGCGGACGGATAAGCCGATTTTGTATTATCCTTTAGATGCTTGGTTTATTCGTACCACTGCGATGAAAGACAAGTTGATTCATTTGAATAATACCATCAACTGGAAACCAGAATCTACGGGTACGGGGCGTTTTGGCAATTGGTTGGAAAACTTGGTAGATTGGAATCTTTCACGTTCAAGATATTGGGGAACTCCTTTGCCAATTTGGCGCACTGAAAATGGTGACGAAGAAATTTGTATCGGTTCGGTTGAAGAGTTGATTCATGCCGTGAAACACGCTTTGAAAGATGATGTTTTGAGCCAAGAGCAACGAGATTTTAACGAGAAATTCCTTCAACAATACGAAGACAAAACCCATGATTTGCACCGTCCTTATGTGGATGAAGTTTTCATGGTTTCTGCTTCTGGACAGTTGATGACTCGTGAAACTGATTTGATTGACGTTTGGTTTGATTCGGGAGCGATGCCATTTGCGCAATGGCATTATCCTTTTGAAAATCAGGAAATTTTCAAACAATCATACCCTGCGGATTTCATTTCGGAAGGCGTTGACCAAACTCGTGGTTGGTTCTTTACGCTTCACGCCATCTCTACGATGGTGGAAGAATCGGTTGCTTTCAAAAATGTAGTTTCAACGGGTTTAGTTTTGGATAAAAGTGGCAACAAAATGTCGAAGCGTTTGGGCAATGCCGTTGACCCATTCGATACTTTGAAAAAGTACGGAGCCGACCCAACTCGCTGGTACATGATTACGAATGCACAGCCTTGGGATAACCTCAAAATTGACTTAACAGGCATTACCGAAGTACGTAATAAATTCTTCGGAACGCTTACCAATACGTATAATTTCTTTGCGTTGTATGCCAATTTAGATGGCTATAAACCTACGGGCAATATTGATTTGAGCATTGCCACGGAATTGGATAAATGGATTTTATCAAAACTACAAACGTTGATAAAAGAAGTGGATGAATCTTACGAAACCTACGAGCCAACGAAGGCGGGTCGTGCCATTCAAGATTTTGTTTGCGACCATCTTTCTAACTGGTACGTGCGTTTGGGCAGAAGACGTTTTTGGCAAGGCGATTTAACCAACGATAAACAATCAGCTTACGAAACATTGGCTTTTTGTTTGAAAAC
>JBBAKY010000134.1:2967-9455 GCA_040403295.1 Arcicella sp. | reverse complement strand
ATATAATTAACCGCTTCCAATAATGAAAAGCCTAAAATACTTTGTAGGAAAAAGAAAATAGGTACATTCCAAGAGAAAGAGCCAGTGTAAAAATAGAGGCTTATTATCAAAAAACTACAAAATACGAAGGGTAAAATGGTGTATAAAATCATATCGTTTTGGAACGACCAAGCGGATATATTTTTACGTTTCAAACGCTCTTTTTCAATCTCCCAAGCACTCATAAATCCTCGAATAACACTCCGAAAATAAAAGCTATAAAAATTCTCTCCTTTGCGACTCGTGGCTGGGTCTTTTGGCGTAGCAACCCAGACGTGATGTCCTTTATTATGTTCAATAAAAAAGTGCATATAACTGACCGTCATCAACAAAAATTTTGCATAAAACTGTTCAATTTTTGTGCTTTTATGTCCCAATTCATGGGCAACTGTGATGCCAACGCCACCCGTTACGTTTGCGATGGCCATTAAAAAAGCGAGTTTAAAATACCATTCGCCAATATTTCCATAGGCAAATACGTAAGCACCCCAAAACAACGTTGCTACTTGTACGTAAGCCCAAACGTAGGTCATGAAACGATAAAAATATTCTTCTGAAAGTGCCGAGACAGTATTTTCGTCTGGATTCACGGAATCTTTACCAATCAACCAATCCGCAATCGGAAGTCCAATATAAGTAATAATGATGGATGAAAAATTCCACCAACCGCCTAAATAATACCCACCGATAGCGAATAAAGGAATCGTGAAAGCTGAGAAGAAACCTAATTTTCTGAGGATGTTCATAATGTTATTTTCTTAATGTCTTTTTCGTAAAATCACTCAAAACCAATCGTCCACTAATCTCCGCTCTTTCCGTCAATAATTCGTCCCAATGTTCGGTATTTTTCCAAAGAATCTTTTTGAGTTCTGATAAGGCTTCTGGATTATAATTTTTCAAACGATTTGCCAAATTTTCTACGGCTTCGTCCATTAATTCGATACTTTCAAAAACTTCCATAAAAAACCCTTTTTCTTTTGCCCAACCTGCTGAAAAGAAATCGTTGGGGTTTAATGCCATGAGTGAAAATGCTGACAAACCAATTTTACGCTCAACGGCTGGTTCAATAACGGCCGGAATAATCCCAATATTCAATTCTGATAATTTGATGGACGCAAACTTCGTAGCCATGCAATAATCCGTTGCTGCAGCCAGTCCAACACCTCCGCCAACTGCCTTTCCTTGCACCCTTCCGATGATAATTTTAGGACATTTTCGGATGGAATTAATAATTTTTGCAAATCCATTGAAAAATATTTTACCTGATTTTTCGTCCTTAATTTGTAATAATTGGTCAAAATCTGCTCCCGAACAAAAAGTACGTTCTCCGCCACTTTGCAGAATAATCACTTGTAGGTCTGAACGTTCTCCCAACGTTTCTATGGCGTTCGCTAATTCTTCCAATAATTTGATTGGCATAGAATTGGTAGGTGGATTACTGAATATGACCTTCGCCACTCCTTCCTGCCCCTCTACGACAATAACTGACCCTGATGAAATAGCTTGCATAATGAAAATATTTTAAGAAATTACATCATAAAATTAAGAAATAGTGATGAGCTATAAGCTATGAGCCATAAGATTTTTGATTAATTATAGGAGAAATTTTTTCAAGTATCAGACAAACAATAGTTGCAAACATTGAATTTTACATAGGTATTTTTACTATCAAGTTCAAATCTCATTGCTTACGGCTCAAAGCTCATAGCTATTCATCAACAATCAAATTAAAATGTACAAATCAGATCAATTAACATTAGTCCGCCAGTCTGCCAGAGATTTTGCCGAACGTTATATCCGCCCACACGTAATGGAGTGGGATGAAGCCCAAACGTTTCCTATCGAATTAATGCGTCAATTAGGCGAACATGGATTTTTAGGGGTTCTTGTTCCCGAGGAGTATAATGGAGCGGGTTTAGGATACCAAGAATATGTGTCGGTCATTGACGAAATATCACAGGTTTGTGGTTCAATTGGCTTGTCTGTAGCCGCCCATAACTCCCTTTGTACCAATCATATACTTCAATTTGGCTCAGCATCGCAGAAGGAATTATATCTGCCAAAACTTGCTACGGGACAATCAATCGGTGCTTGGGCGTTAACGGAAGCAAACACAGGTTCGGATTCTGCCCGTATGATGTGTACTGCCACAAAAGACGGTGATGAATACGTTTTGAACGGTTCCAAAAACTGGATTACGCATGGAAAATCGGGTGATGTAGTGGTTGTAATGACTCGCACGGGAGACGTTGGAGCAAAAAACAATGCTACAGCTTTCATCGTGGAGCGTTCTAATGTCGGGTTGAAATATGGCAAAAAAGAAAATAAATTAGGGATGAGGGCTTGCGAAACTGCTGAGGTTATTTTAGAAGATTGTCGAGTACCAATCTCAGCTCGTTTAGGAAATGAAGGTGATGGTTTCAAGCAAGCCATGAAAATCTTAGACGGAGGAAGAATTTCTATTGCTTCTTTGGCTTTGGGAATCGCCAAAGGAGCTCTGTCGGCCGCCGCAAAATATGCCCAAGAACGTCATCAATTTGGAGAACCGATTGCCAATTTTCAAGGAATCAGCTTTAAATTGGCAGAAATGGCCACAAAAGTACACGCCGCAGAATTAATGACTCGTGAAGCAGCCGCTCTCAAAATGGAAGGAACAAATATGACAAAAGAGGCTGCGATGGCAAAGTTTTACGCTTCCGAAATTTGCGTAGAAGTTTCAACGGATGCCGTGCAAATTTTTGGTGGATATGGCTATACAAAAGATTTTCCTGTAGAAAAATTCTACCGAGATTCAAAACTTTGCACCATTGGCGAAGGTACTTCTGAGATTCAGAAAATCGTAATTGCGAGAGAAGTTTTGAAGGAGTATTGATATTTGGAACGCATATTCAAGATGATATTTTGCTGGATTAGTGAGTAATTTGGCTCATACCAAGTATTTACGTCCTTTTGAGTGTGTAACTTAATGAAATGGAACTATTGCAACCGAGCGTCGGTTAATCTTTTCCCTTGAAGGTAAATTTTTTCCTTCAGGGGGAAGGGTTTAGAAGGTGTTGCGACAGACAGTAGATATTTTCAAAAAATATAATCATCTTAAGGTCGCCATTGACGCTGAGAAGAACTTCCGTCTTCCCGTCCTTGCGATAAATATTTTCACGGGTTGAATTTTTCGTAAACTTCCTTATCGGTCAAAATATCACGCCCCCATAGTTCTACAGAAATTACCGAAGGCATCATGCCACTTTCATCTACTTTTACGAATACTTTTTTTAAAATTTGCATTTTGCCGTTTATTGGAAATAAGGCAATTGGTTCACCCTTTGGGTTAAGTTTCACGACAAATTTTCTTTTTCGATAGGCAAAAAAATAGCCATCATAACTACCTAAATCTCCTGTTACTGGTCGTGTATGAAGTCCATACGCTAATGACCGTTGAATCCCTGTGAGTTCTTGCTTTTTACCACCTTGTGTGTGAAGAATCCAGTAGGTATGCACAGGATTTTCAGGGTCTAATTTCTTATCAATTCCTACGTTAGCATCGTAAACTATGGAGTTAATGTTTGAACTCCGTTGGATATAAAACAATTGGTTCGATGAAGATACGGGAATGGGATATTGGCCAATAGATTCGGGTAGTGTGGGTTTATTTTTTTGGGCTAAACTATTGAAAATAAGTAAAATAGAAAGCAAAATGATTGATATTATAAATTTCATTTTAATTAATTATTGTCTCTGTTTGTTTTTGTATTTACAAAGTTACGCAAGGTAAAGTGGTTATGTTGAAGCAAATTTTAAAATATTTTCAAATAAGCTGTCCTTTGATAAATTGAAAAAGGACAGCTTACTAATTTTATTATAGCTTCGGATGTTTCAAATGAAAATCGGTGGCCTCTTGATAGATTTTTGCTACTTGCAATAATTTCCCTTCGCCAAATAATTTGCCCATAAATGTAATACTCGTTGGGCGACCTTCTGAACGAAAACCGTTTGGTAAAACCACGCAAGGATGTCCCGTTAAATTGGTCATTGTTAAGTTTTTACTGGCAAAAGCGGGTGATAAATAAACGTCAATGTCTCCTAATTTCTTATGAAAATCTTGAATTAATAATGAACGATGACGGTTTGCTTGTATATATTCAACCGCTGGCACAAAACGTGCCGCTCGAAAGGCAGTAGGCCAAGCGTTTTTGTTTTGACGAACCATTAAATCATCTTTTCCAGAACGAGTTAAATCATCAAAAGCGGCTGCTCCTTCAACGGTCAAAAGAAAACTAATATCGTTGGAAGGAAGGTTTGGCAACTCCATTGGAATTAATTCTGCCCCTAATTTTTTCATCATTACCAACGTCAAAGAATCGGTTGTTTTATTGGCATATTTTCCTTCAAAATCAGCCTTCAAATACCCAATTTTGATGCCTTTCAAGTCTTTTTTAGTTCCATCAAATCGAAAAGGAGCATCCATTACCGTCAAATCCTTACCGTCTTTTCCATAAATAGCATTAAAAACAATGGCACAATCTTCCACCGTCCGACAAATCGGTCCCAATTTATCCATCGACCAACTTAATGCCATGGCTCCCGTGCGAGGTACACGTCCGAAGGTAGGTCGTAACCCAGTATCCCCACATTCAGACGAAGGCGAAACAATCGAACCGAGCGTTTCAGAGCCGATCGCAAAAGGCAAAAGCCCTGCTGAAACTGAAGAAGCCGAACCCGCCGATGAACCTGATGAGCCACGATTAAGATTCCAAGGATTTTTAGTTTTTCCACCAAACCAAACATCTCCCATTGCCAATTCTCCTAACGTTAATTTAGCACAAAGAATTGCTCCCGCTTTTTCTAATCTTTCCACTACAACGGCATCATAATCAAGTACTTGGTCTTTATACGGTACTGAACCCCAAGTGGTTTTATAACCCTTTTTCGCCAATAAATCCTTCGCTCCGTAGGGAATTCCGTGTAGTAATCCACGATATTTTCCGGCAGCAATTTCGGCATCCGCTTGGGCGGCTTGTTTCAACGCTAAATCCTCTGTCAGTGTTACGACACATTGTAATTGAGGGTCGTATTTTTTGAGTCTTTCTAAGTAGAATTTTGTTAATTCCACGGAAGAAATTTTCTTGGTACGAATTAATTCAGCCAATTGACGAACGTTATAAAAAGCTAAATCGTTTTTATCAGAAGGCATCGTGACTATTTTTAATTCAGAGGCTTTGAAAGAGGACTGACCTTTTTCAAACTCGAAACCCACGGGTAAAGGATTGAAAAGTAAGGCGGGCGAAACTTCATTTTTGAGTTCAACCTTGCGAATATCTTCAAAATTTTTACGAGTATCTGTTAATTCAATGAGCATTGAATCAGCTTCAGCAGGCGTGAATTCTAAGCCCATAATTTTTTCGGCTTGCTTGACAATTTCAACGGTAATAGGTTGATTTTCAATGGCTTTTGTGACGAATGCACCCAAAGCCATACTTGCTAAGCAAAGGGTAGGAATTAATAGTTGTTTTTTCATTGGTTTTAGTTTAAGTTGATGTTTTTACAATATTACTTTATATAGGAATACATTGTTTAGTATCTTTGAAGAAAAATAATAAATCAAAATTTATAAAATTATGTACGAAATTTTTCAACTTATTCACAAAGCGCTTTTCTTCGTGGTTATGATATTAGGTTTGTCCGTTCTGATAAGAGCTGCTATGGGGCTTAGTTCAAAATCGGCATTTACTGAAACTGACCGTAAAATTGGTCTTTTCTTCTTGATTTCAAACCATACGCAGTTATTGATTGGCTTGGTTTTGTATTTATTTTTAAGTCCTTTTGGATTACAAGCCTTCCAAGATTTTGGTTCTGGAGTAATGAAAATTGCTGAATATCGTAAAATTGCCGTAGAACATATTTCAACAAATATCATCGCCATTATTTTGATAACCGTTGGTTATTCTAAAAACAAAAGAGCGATTGATTCTGCCGTAAGACACAAAAATGCGTTAATTTTCTACGGTTTAGGACTTGTACTCTTACTGAGTCGTATTCCTTGGAATAAATTATTCTAAGCGGTTTTACGGTGAACGGTACACGGTCAATAATACGGCGAACCGTTCACCGTGAACCGTTTACCCTTCACCGTAAAACCTTTCACTGATAAAAAATGAGCGAAGTAAAATCCATACTCAAAGACTACAAACTCCGTCAGACTGACTGTCGGGAAGAAATCTTAGATGTATTCATGAGCAAATCTCATGCACTTGCTCATGCGGATGTGGAATTGCCACTAAAAGACCGATTTGACCGAGTGACCATTTACAGAACGTTAAAGACTTTTGTAGATAAAGGCTTGATTCATAAAGTTTTGGACGATGAAGGAGGCGTAAAATACGCTATCTGTAAAGATAGTTGTCATTCAGGCGACCATCAACATCATCACGAACACGTGCATTTTAAATGTACCA
>JBBAKY010000134.1:0-2867 GCA_040403295.1 Arcicella sp. | reverse complement strand
AAATGATACAAATTATCCCAGCCATTGACCTTATAGACGGGCATTGCGTTCGTCTGACACAAGGAGATTATTCTCAGAAAAAAACCTACAACGAAAATCCATTGGAAGTTGCCAAATCTTTTGAAGATGCAGGTATTACTCGTCTCCATTTGGTGGATTTAGACGGAGCAAAACAGAAGCGAATTATCAATCATAAAGTATTAGAATTGCTTGCCACAAAAACCAATCTTCATATTGATTTTGGCGGAGGCGTACAGTCGGACGAAATGATTGAACTTGCCTTCAATTCAGGAGCAAAACAAGTAACGGGCGGAAGCGTAGCTGTAAAAAATCCCGCCCTTTTTGAAAGTTGGTTACAAACTTACGGAGGAGAAAAAATCATTTTGGGTGCAGATGCTCGTGATGAAAAAATTGCCATTTCTGGATGGGAAGAAGCTACCACCAAATCTGTCTATGATTTTGTGGGTGAGTATATCCAAAAAGGAGCAAAATATGCTATTTCAACGGACGTAGCCAAAGACGGATTATTGCAAGGGCCAAGTTTTGATTTATACCAAAATCTCCAAGACCAATTTCCTGATTTACACATCATTGCCTCGGGAGGTGTGGCAGAATTTGATGATATTGTGAAGTTAAATAACATGAATATCTATGGCGTAATCGTTGGAAAAGCGATTTATGAAGGAAGAGTAACTTTGAAACAATTGGCGGAGTTTAATAAGTAGCAATGAGTTATGAGCGATGAGCTTTGGGGAATATGAGCATGATTTTTAAATCTTAATGCTCAGGTTCATGGCTCACTGCTCACTACTCATGGCTCACAGCTAAAAAATATGCTTACAAAAAGAATAATCCCTTGCCTCGATATTAAAGATGGGCGAACCGTGAAAGGTACAAATTTCGTGAATCTCCGTGATGCTGGCGACCCTGTGGAGTTGGGCGCAATTTATGCCGAACAAGGAGCCGATGAACTGGTGTTTTTGGACATTACCGCAACGGTAGATAATCGAAAAACATTAATTGATTTAGTCAGAAATGTGGCTCGCAATGTTAATATTCCCTTCACTGTGGGCGGAGGAATATCATCCATTCAAGATGTTTCTGCCTTGTTGAATGCGGGAGCGGATAAAGTTTCAATTAATTCCTCAGCCGTCAGAAGACCAGAATTGATTGATGAATTGGCGCTGCAATTTGGTTCTCAATGTATTATTGTAGCGATTGACACTCGTTTCGTGGATGGGCAACACGTTGTACATACCCACGGAGGACGAAAACCAACCGAATACCGAACCATCGAATGGGCGAAAGAAATAGAAAATAGAGGTGCGGGAGAAATTTTATTGACCTCAATGGATACTGACGGCACAAAGGCAGGATTTGCCAATGAACTGACCGCATTGATTTCTGGAAATGCTTCAATTCCTATCATCGCATCGGGTGGAGCAGGTTCGATGGAACATTTTTACGAGGTTTTCACCACAGGAAAAGCCGACGCAGGACTCGCCGCCAGTATTTTTCATTTCAAAGAAATAGATATTATCGACTTGAAGACCTATTTGAAAGATAAAGGGATTTCGATGAGGTTGTAATTATTTTGGTATCTTTACGCTTAAAATAGAAAAAGATTAATGAATTTAGATTTCGATAAACAAGGCGGACTTATCCAAGCGGGATTAATTCCTGCCATTATTCAAGATGCCAAAACCGATAAAGTTTTGATGCTTGGCTACATGAACCAAGAGGCACTTGAAAAAACTGAAAAAGAAGGCATCGTAACATTTTTCAGCCGTTCCAAACAACGTCTTTGGACGAAGGGTGAAACCTCTAACAATTTTCTGCACGTGGTAGAAATTATGAAAGATTGTGATGAAGATACACTCTTGATAAAAGTAAATCCTGATGGGCCCACTTGTCATACAGGGGCGGATACCTGTTGGAATGAAGCCAATGAACCGGGACAAGCAGGCTGGTTGAATCATCTGAAAGCAGTAATAAGAGATAGAAAAAATAATCCATCTGAGAAATCATACACAGCAAGTCTTTTTGAAAAAGGAACCAATAAAATTGCGCAAAAAGTAGGAGAGGAGGCAGTCGAATTGGTTATCGAAGCGATGGATTCAAATGATGATTTATTTAGAGGTGAAGCCGCCGATTTACTATTTCATTACTTAGTACTTTTAGAACAAAGAGGCATTGATTTTGATGAAATTATTAACCTACTTCGTGAGAGACACGGGAAATAAAATTCAAATTTTAAACCAAAATGTATGATAAACTTTATTATTAAGTATCTCATTATTGCAGGTGTAATAATGTTTGGGGCAAAATATATAACTGGTATAAGAATTGATACCTTCGAAACTTCCATTTATGTGGCTTTGGCCATGGGTTTTGCAAATACATTTATAAAGCCTATCCTAAAACTCATCAGTTTCCCAATTACCATACTTACGCTTGGATTCTTCTTGCTGGTAATTAATGTGATAACTGTTTACATTGTTGATTATTTTATTATCGGGTTTTCAGTGCATGGATTTATTCCCCCTTTAATTTTTAGTTTTGTGCTATCTTTTATTTCATACATCTCAGGTTTACTATTAGATGGAGACTGATTCTTAGAAAAGTACAAACATTTTTATATATTTTTCTTGTAAAAAAGTGGGTTTAAATTGCGTGCCAACAATTTAAAACCACTTTTTTATTTTTTTAAAAATCGGAATAATAACATTTTTATGCGTTTAAATCAAAATAGGGACAAAATTTTATTAAACAATTAATTTAGGTAAAAGTATCTAACTCATTGTATTTCAATAATATACATAAAAAATATTTTTTCAAAAAAATTTGGATATATGATTTCAAATTTT
>JBBAKY010000133.1:0-9471 GCA_040403295.1 Arcicella sp. | reverse complement strand
TAAGAAGCCCCGAAAAGCAAATAATCCAAGGGTAATATTGAACTTTCCAATCAGGGGTGATGGGTGGGGTCTGAATATTGTGATGAAACATTCTTAATAATGGGTAAAGTTAGCATGGGACTCATAGTTTAAACTACGATAATTATTATTGGGTTCATAATGCAAACTATTTTCTCTATTGCCATAGAACTAAGCATTCAGTAAAACAAAATTATTTTTACCTTTGAAACTTGAAGTGGTAACATCAACCATTTTCAATCTCAATGTTACTCAATTCCACAAAAACCATGAAAAAAATCCTCATTTTACTGTTTTTGAGCATTAATCTATTTGCTCAAAAAAATATTTCACTTCAAAGAAGTACCCCCGAAGCTGAAGGGGTTTCATCCGAAGGTATTAGTAGTTTTATTGATGCCGTTTCAAAAAGTAAGCATGAATTACACAGTTTCATGATTCTGAGACACGGAAAAGTGGTTTCGGAAGGCTGGTGGAATCCCTATAGAAGTGATTTAAAACATACTTTATATTCGTGTAGTAAAAGTTTTACGGCTTCTGCTATCGGGTTAGCCGTGAGTGAAGGAAAATTGACGGTTAATGATAAAGTTATTTCGTTTTTTCCAGAAGATTTACCCACCACAATCAGCCCAAATTTAGCTGAATTGAAGATTAAAGACCTTTTGAGTATGAGTGTAGGGCACGAAAAAGAGCCTTCTGCTATCATTGCTTTGAGTGATAATTGGGTTAAAGATTTTTTGAATACACCCATTAAATATCAACCTGGTACCAAGTTTCTGTACAATTCTCCCGCTACTTATATGTTGTCTGCGATTGTGCAGAAAGTGACTGGACAAAAAGTAATTGATTATCTAAAACCAAGACTATTTGACCCACTCGGAATTACTGGAATGGATTGGGAAGTTGACCCAAAAGGAATTAATACTGGTGGTTGGGGATTGCGTTTGAAAACCGAAGATATGGCTAAATTTGGTCAGTTATTTCTGCAAAAAGGAATGTGGAAGGGAAAGCAAATTTTGCCAGTTTCTTGGATTGAGGAGGCTACAACCATGAAAATTATGCAAGACCCAAATGCCACGCAAGCCCGCAAAGATTCGAGTGATTGGTTGCAAGGATATTGCTATCAAATGTGGCGATGTAGAAATAATGCTTTTCGGGGTGATGGCGCAAACGGACAGTATATTATCGTTTTGCCAGAGAAAGATGCCGTAATTGCTATTACTGCCGAAGCACCCGATATGCAGGGAGAAATTAACCTGATTTGGAAGTATTTATTACCCGCTTTTCAAGATAAGAAATTGGCTTTAAATCCTAAATTATTGGCAAGTTTAATAGAAAAAACGGCTTCATTAGCTTTACCAATAGGCACTAAGAATGCTCATTCTACTATCGAAAATGTAATTTCTGGTAAAAATTACGGAATGCTTGCGGGAGAGAAAAGCCTTGAAGGTGTTAGTGTAGAATTCAAGAATGATATGTGTTATTTGTCCTTAAAAACGGACTCCGTAACCCATAAAATTCCATTCGGATTTGGGAAGTGGGAATTATCAGAAACCACAAAATTTGGGCCCTATTTAGTGGCACGAGCAAGAGCAAATCGGGTTGGATTACCCATTTTTAAAGTAGCAGGAAGCTATGAATGGAAGGACGATAAAACGCTTGAAATGACGTTGAGATACATCGAAAGTCCTCATACTGAAACGATTACTTGTACTTTTGAAAATGATAAAGTAAGTGTTGATTTTCTGAATATTTTCAATAAGAATCAGCAAAGAAATATTTCAAAAGGAGTTATTGGCAAAGATGTGGCCAATGCGCCAAAATTGATTATCAGAGGGGACGATATGGGATATTCTCATTCGGGAAATGAGGCGTTGATAAAATGCTATAATGAAGGTATTGAGACTTCGATTGAGGTAATTGTGCCGTCGCCGTGGTTTCCTGAAGCCGTAAAATTGTTGGTTCAAAACCCCAAAATTGACGTGGGTTTGCACTTTGCCATTACCAGCGAATGGGATAATGTAAAATGGCGACCTTTAACAGATTGTAAAAGCCTGAGAAATGCCGATGGTTATTTTTACCCAATGCTTTATCACAACAATAATTATCCAAAACAGGCCATCACAGACAATGATTGGAAGGTGGAAGATTATGAAAAAGAGTTGAAAGCACAAATTGAAATGGCGTTGAAATACATTCCACGATTGAGCCATATTTCTGGACACATGGGTAGCACGGGTTTTACGCCCGAAATTAAGGCCTTATGTAAACGAGTTGCCAATGAATACAATTTAATAATGGTGGATTCAGATTCTCAAAAAGATAATAACATTGCCTACACAGGTTTTGATTTTAAAGACAAAACAACGGAAGAAAGAATTGAAGGATTTATTGGTATGCTTGATAAATTAGAAAGTGGTAAAACGTATGTTTTTGTAGAACACCCTGGTGTAGATAATGCCGAATTGAGGGCTATTTCCCACATTGGATACGAAGATGTAGCCCAAGGAAGACAAGACGTTACCACTATTTTTACCAGCGAAAAAGTGAAAGAAGCCATCTTAAAAAAAGGCGTAAAATTAGTGAGCTATAAAGAGGCTTTGAGCAAATGATGTTTGACAGAGTAAGTATGGTTTTATAAAAATTATGTAAAGAAAATTAGTATTGCAGATACTGACTGTCAATAATTGGCGGTCAGCATTTGTATTATTATTGATTTAATAATGAAAAATTCAATTATTTCAACAAAAAAACCTTATTTATCGTAATTTAGATTAATTTAGAAATGAAATAAGACTCCTCAATTAATATTCCCGACAACCAAATAGAACTTTTATGAAATTAAACTATGTTATTTTTTGCTTATTTTTTCTATATTTTGAAGCAACTGCCCAAAAGCCTATTCTTTTAGATGACATACATTATTACGTGAGTGACTCGTCGGTTCGTAAGGTTGCGGTAAATTATTTCAAGACCTTTTTTCAAGGTCGTGCTATGGCCGAACAAGCAATTAATCCCTTGCCATTTAATGATTATATCTCTCTACGTCCCGAGGAGGCTACTTTGACTATTTCAACATCGGGTCCATTTGCGGGTATAAATGAAGATATTTCTAAAAACTTGTTACGTGAAAAATTGAAACCTTCTGCTTCAAATCCGCCGATGTATGGCGTCTATTGGGTTGCATTTAATACAAATAATATTCGCAAAACGGTAAAGAAACTTTTAAAAACCGGTTATCATTTTGCGATGGAAGACTTTACTTTACCAACCGAACCCGAAGTAAATGCAGTGGCAATGTACGGTTTTGATTATAACATTATTGTTTTAGTGGAGCGGCCAAAAATGAAGAAGATGAAAACGGAATTCGGGATCGACCATTTGCAGCTTTTAGTCAAAAACTTAGAAGAAAATGTAAAATTTTATCAAACCGTTTTATCGGCGGAAATTATAGATAAAAAGGATCGCTCAACAGTGTTAAAAATAGGAAATTATAAATTTGTTTTGTCCGAGCCAGAAGTATTAGGGCTTGTTCGTGAGCAAGTTGTGGTACGTAACCCCAAAAAATTTGTGGCTAATGTAGACCATTTAGGTTTTTTATACGATGAAATTGAACCCGCTTTTTACGGCGCAAAAGCCAATAATTATCAAATTATTATGGAGCCGAAACCCGTGATTTTTTACGGTAAGCCTACCCCATATACTGTTTGCATTTTGATGAGTCCAGACAATTTTCAAATTGAACTACAACAAGAGGAGGGAAGAATGACTGGAAGAAAAATTTATAAGGATGATCAGAAATAAATTCTAAAATTAAGCCTTCAAGTATTTCTAAATGCAATGAAAAGTACAAATATGCAAAACCGCTTACGGGGTAAAAAACAGCCGTCAGGGTTTCGGACAAAGACCCTGACGGCGGTTTTTCATCCCGTCAGCGGTTATCGAAGTCGAATTTTTGAGTTGTGTCTGTGACTACATAATTCTGTAATTTTACTCATTCCAAGCATTTTGACCATTCAGTAGAATGCAAGGTAAATATTCACCAGGAATATCCTGATAGGCTAAAATTTCTTTTCCAATTTTTTCAGAAGTATAAAATCCAAAAAGCGTAAGTCCTTTGATTGATTTATAAAAAGTAGGTTTCTGCGCATTTGGTTCGAGGTTTATTCCCCAAAGATTCATGCCCGAACGGGGAGATTCTTTTTCATGAATCATCAAGTATTCCGTTTTTTCTTTTGGCGTTAATGCGACAAAAGGCTTGCCGTATTTGTCCACGCATCGTTTATCGAATTCTTCTAAACCTTTCAAAAATTCTTCTTTGCCCTTTTCGTCTTTGGTTTCGTTCACCATTTTATCAATAAATTGTGGCACGCCCAATTCTTTTGCCCCCGGTGTTTTGGTTTTGGGTAAAATGGTTTCCGCAATTTCTGCCACAATTTCTCCCTGATTGGGTTTCAAAAAAACGGGTTTCCAGTCCAATTTTGCTTCTTTGGCACACGAAATAAATAAAGCAGACATAGAAGCACTTGAAAGCGAAAACCCTAAAACTGCAGTAGTATTTTTTAAATAATCTCTACGATTCATATTGCGATATGTTCAAATTTTGTTTGCAACAAATAGTTTTCAATTAAATATTCTTCTTATTCATTTCACTAACCGCAAAATCTACCGCTCTGGCAGTCAATGCCATATAAGTAATGGATGGATTTACGCAGTTAGATGAAGTCATACAAGCACCATCCGTTATAAATAAATTATTGATGCCATGCACCTGATTATTGCCATTCAACACCGAAGTTTTTGGGTCTTTTCCCATTCTTGCCGTTCCCATTTCATGAACACCAACGCCCAAACCTCCTGCATTATCAAAAGTTCTAACATTCTTAAAACCAGTCGATTCCAGCATTTCAGCAGCATCTGCCATGATTTGTTTCCTCATTTTCAATTCATTATCCTTGATGGAAGCATCAAAAACTAATTGTGGAATTCCCCATTTATCAACCAATGATTCGTGAAGCGTAACTTTGTTTTCGTGATAAGGTAAAACTTCTCCAAAACCCATTAAACCCATACCCCAACCCCCTGGTTTATACAGTGATTCTTTAAAATCTGCGCCAATGGAATGTTCATCGCCACCACGTCCCCAATTGGCTCTGCCTGCACCCGCACCTTGATAGTCAAAGCCTCTCAAAAAGTTAGGATTTTTCGATTTTTCGTCAATATTTACGTATTTCGGAATGAATAATCCTGCTGGCTTTCGTCCTTGATAATATTGGTCTTCCATGCCTTCAAAATCGCCCATCGCTCCAACGTGGTAATGATGATCCATCAAATTATGCCCTAATTCTCCGCTATCATTGCCCAATCCATTCGGAAAACGAGCTGATTTAGAGTTTAACAATAGTTGCGTAGTTGACAAAGTTGAAGCACGAGAGAAGATAATTTTTGCTTTGAATTCATGCACTTCATTCGTTTCGGAATCAATCACTCGTACCCCCGTTGCTGTTTTGGTCGCTTCATCGTACATGATTTCTTTCACGATAGAATTCGGTCTAACTGCTAAATTTCCTGTGTTATTTGCGGCGGGTGAAGTAGCCGAATTACTGCTAAAATATGCCCCATACGGACAACCACGAGAACAGCGATTACGGTTTAAACATTTTCCTCTACCCAATTTTGTGTGAACTTCTTGTGGGTCAGTCAAGTGAGCAACTCGCCCAGGCGTTACGTATCGGTTGTTGTTATATTTCTTTTTTTAAAATGGTCTTCCAAACAATTCAACGGAATTGGCGGCATAAATTCTCCGTCGGGAAAATGGTCTAAACCCAATTTCTCACCGCTTACGCCCACAAATTTTTCAACGTAAGAATACCACGGAGCAATTTCATGATAACGAATGGGCCAATCAATGGCAATTCCTTCACGAGCGTTTGCTTCGAAATCTTGGTTGCTCCAACGGTAAGTATGTTTTCCCCAAATCAGCGAACGACCACCCACTTGATTTCCTCTAATCCAGTCGAATTGTTGCGTTTCTTGGTAAGGATTTTCCAAATCGTTGGTATGAAAATGTTTATTCGCTTCACCTACAAATCCACTTCTAACTTGAATATGATACTTTTTTCGGTCTGCGTCGGTCAATGCTCCACGGTGTTCCATATCCCAATGGTCTTGCATCATGGTCGGATAATCTTGGACATGGTTTACCATTCTCCCTTTTTCAAGTACCAAGGTTTTCAGTCCTTTTTCACAAAGTTCTTTGGCCGCCCATCCGCCACTCATGCCCGAGCCAATCACAATTGCATCGTAGGTGTTAGTTTTATTTAATTTGATATTGAGATTTGCCATAATGGATATTTTAATTTTAAGCATTGTAAACCTGTCCTATAAATTTAAAGAAATGAATTCTACAAATCTATTTAAATACAAAAGCAGAATTACCTTGCACCTACCCGTTAATTTTCCTTTTTAAATTTGGCTAATAATTCCAAATCATCCGTTCCGATGATATCTACTTTTAGCTTTTTTAACGTTTCAAACCCCAAAGTGGAATTGGGCGTTGCCCATATTCTTACTTTTTTCCCTTTTGCATGATTTGATTCAACGAAAGAACTTATTTTTTGAAAAACATCTTCAGACATTGGCGTTTTCCCCGCCCAGTATTTTCCAAAATCCAAGAAACTGGCACTCACAAGTGATACCCGTTTGAGCGCATCTTCGGAATAAGTCAGTTCCATTCGACCATCGAAGTTAAATATTTTGTCGTATTGCTGAAATTCATGGGGCGCTGGCATATCGCCACTAATACTTATCGTGACGTGCTGAAGTTCCTTTCTGTAGGGACTTAATTGTGAATACAATAATTTTAAAATTTCCTTGCCTTCTTTTTTCAAATCTAATAAAAGTTGTAGTGGCTTTTTATTAGGGTAAGGAAAACCTTTATTATCTTTGATTTTCACCAAAAGCGGTTCTATGTATAATTTTTTAAAAGTTTTTTCGGGCGTGATTTTATCCCAATCATGCGCCACATAAAGTTCGTTGTCTTTCACATATAAATCTGCTTCAATTGAGTCAAAACTCAGATTGTAGGCAGCGAAAAAGGGTTGTTTTTGCTCATAATCGTTATGAGAATGAATTAATTGTGCCTGT
Source organism: Arcicella sp. (assembly GCA_040403295.1). Classification (GTDB taxonomy): domain Bacteria; phylum Bacteroidota; class Bacteroidia; order Cytophagales; family Spirosomataceae; genus Arcicella. Next base: position 2,310 of record JBBAKY010000133.1, on the reverse strand, counting down.
AAGTTGGAACACAATAAAAGGGTAGTTGTTAGGTAAATGAAACGCATTTTTTTAGATTTTAATTTTTGATGTAATTTAGCCTTTATCATACTTAAAAAAGGAAATTTTATATTAATTCTTGAATTTATTGTTAAAATAAAACGAGAAATATGACTTATTTAACATGTAAATTTTTGAAAAAATTAAAAGCTAATTTTTAAAAGGAGCTTCCCCAAATCCTCAACAGTCTAAAAATTAATTAATGAATCGTAGAAATTTTATCCAAAAATCGGCTCTAACCCTCGGAGCATTTAGCCTTTTACGCAATGGCTTATGGGCAAAAACGGTCACAGACACGCCCTATAAAATCAAAGAAGTACGTGGCGGCGTAAATGTTTTTACTGAGAAAGGCGGAACAATTGCCTACTTAAATACGTCCAAAGGCATGATTGTGGTCGATTCCCAGTTTCCAGAACAATCACAACATTTGATTGATGAGTTGAAAAAACAATCGACTAATCCATTCAAATTATTGATTAATACGCATCATCACGGAGACCATTCGGGCGGAAATATTGCTTTCAAAGGTTTGGTTGAACACGTAGTAGCGCATCAAAACTCACTTTTGAATCAAAAAACGGTTGCTCAAAAACAAAAAACGGAAGAAAAACAACTATTTCCAGATGTGACTTTCTCGGATACATGGAGACAAAAAGTTGGAAAAGAGCATATCAAAGCGCACTATTTCGGAGCGGGCCATACGAATGGTGATTCTATCATCCATTTTGAAAATGCCAACGTTGCCCACATGGGTGATTTATTGTTTAATCGCCGTTATCCTTTTGTGGACAGAACTGCGGGTGCCAATGTTAATAGTTGGATTAAAGTGTTAGACAAAACGCTGAATACATTCGATAATGATACAATTTTTGTATTTGGACATGCCTTTGACCCTGAGAAAATCACAGGAAATAAAGAAGATATAAAAGCCTTCAAAGATTATTTGGAAAAATTATTGGTATTTGTGGATTCAGAAATTAAAGCAGGAAAATCGAAAGAAGAAGTGGTTAAAGCAACAGTAATTCCAGGCGTTACGGAATGGAAAGGCGACGGAATTGGTCGTGGATTGCAATCGGCTTATGAGGAATTGACGGAGGGAAAATAATTTAATAGGAAGTATATGACAGCCTTCCGATTACATGAAAGACTGCCATATACTTTAATGAATACAGCGTTTTAAATCAAGTTGGCTTGGGCTTTAATATCATCTATAATATTAGATTTTAAGCCTTTTTTCTCAAAAATACCAACCATTTCATTTAATGTTTCGGTTGCTGCCACTTCATTACCTGCATCTTTTTGACATAATGCCATATTTCTCATTGCCATATTAAGTGTAATATTATCCACGCCATCATTCCCTTTTGAATGTTTTACAACTTGTTCAATCATTATTTTATTCAATGATTCATTACTTGTACGGACATTAATATTTTTAATGTCTTTGTCGACGGTAATGGTTTTGTAATTTCTACTGGCATTGATTCCTTTCACAAGAGAAGCATAGGAAGATAAAGAGTTTTTGGGGTATTTATCAATTACTAAATCAAGTGCGGCATTACCATTTTTTAGGCTATCAGAATCAGAACCTAATAAATAAAACAAGTATCCCTGATCATTTCCTAAGTATAAATCGGCAATCTCATCTTCGCTGGCTGTAACAGGAGACTTTACTCTCAGGGTTATCTCGTTTGAAACTACAGGGCTTCCATCCATTGATAAATATACAGCTTTGACAGTGTAAAATCCCATTTGATCAAAAGTAAAACCACTTTTTCCAAATCCTATATAAGCACTTTCATAAATAGCAGGCGTATCAGTGCCAATAGTTTTTATATCAGCTAAGGCTAAATGCTCCATTAGTGGCTCATAAATTACTACCTCATTATTAGGTTTCTGGATAGCAATTCTTACAAAGTCAAAATTGGGATGAAGCCGTGCATTTACCATTTTTCCACGTAAATCGTAGGTTGATAATTTTAAATCAACAACCACTGGTTCTCCAAAAGCATAAGAATTTCGAGCCTCAATACGTAAATTTAAGCCAGAGTTATTCTCGATCGCATCTTGAAAATCAGAGAGATCACTATGCTGATAAAGCGCTGAACCAACAGCAAAATTACTACCTCCCATTATTACATTATTTCTGAAAGCATGACGTAAATGTGTAACTTCTTCATTATCAAATTGAAATGCAAAGTTATTCCAGAAATTTGCGGGGTTACCAAATGCATTATTCCAAGGGTAATTCATCCAAGATAACGAAGTAGG
>JBBAKY010000132.1:0-9500 GCA_040403295.1 Arcicella sp. | reverse complement strand
ATAAGAGGACCTATCGCAGTTTTAGTTTTTTCTTTTTTGATAGTTCTTACTCTGAAATAAGCTCTCTTATTGTGGTCATTTTGTGAAAAAGCAATACAAAAAACAAAAGCATAAACTTCGTAATCTTTCGAAATCCAAGTCTTTTCCACCATATTTCCTGTACTATCATTATAGTATTGCATTCCTTTTGATAAATAGTCCCAGCTTTTTCTTGAAATGAAAAATGGAGGTTGGTTTGGAAGCTTTGTTAGAAACTTCCTAATTCTTTGGTTGGAATCTCTCTGTTCAATGGGGTTTGTTAATTCACGTAACCCTTCGTTAGTGATTGAAGATAAATCTGGAAAATTTGTAACAATCATCTTAATAAGTTTTTTAAGTGCGGGAAAAATTAACTCCTCAAACATAAACAAAATACTTCGTAAAATTCCATAAACTTATTTAACGGTACTTTTCACCTTTTTCAAACCAAATCTCAACCATTTTCCACCACCCCGCCCAATAAAACCACCATTTTTGACGTACTTGCTTAATGATAAGTTTCTCAAAAATAACCATCATGAAAAAACGCTTACTGATATTATTTTTTTTGTTATACCAATACGAAAATTCATTTGCCCAAATCACAAAATTTACCATCAGCGGGACTGTAAAAGAAAGTGGTAGTGGCGAACTACTCCCGGGGGTGAGTGTGTATGTGCAAGGTCAAAAAATTGGTACGCAGACCAATAACTACGGCTTTTACTCTCTCACGATTTCCCAAAATACTGATGCCGTTGTGATTTTCAGCTTTGTGGGTTATAAGCAAACTATCAAAATTTTTACGGCAAAAACTCCAAAACAAGACATTGAATTACTGCCCGAAACTCGTCAGTTGGATGAGGTGAAAGTTTTTGGTAATGCTCCCGAACAACAAAAAGTTTCTGAAAATGTGCAGATGAGTCAGGTATCGATTCCTGTGCAGCAAATCAAGGAAATTCCTGCTTTTATGGGCGAGAAGGACGTTTTGAAGGTTTTGCAATTAATGCCTGGCGTTCAGAAAGGCTCAGAAGGTAATTCTGGCATTTATGTTCGTGGAGGCGGGGCCGACCAAAATCTCTTAATCTTAGACGATGCGCCCGTCTATAATGCCTACCATCTTTTTGGTTTCTTTTCGGTTTTCAATGGTGATGCCCTCAAAAGTGTAGAATTGACAAAAGGGGGATTTCCTGCTCGATACGGTGGGCGATTATCTTCCGTAATCGAAATGCAAATGAAGGATGGAAACAAGGAAAAGTTGCAAGTTGAAGGGGGTATTGGCTTGATTTCCAGTAGGTTAGTTGTACAAGCTCCCATCTCTAAAAATCATAAATCATCTTTCTTAATTTCGGGACGACGTACTTATATTGATGTTTTGGCAGGGCCTTTTGTGCCTACGCAAAACGCAGGTAGTTACTATTATTTTTATGATTTGAATGCCAAAGTCAATTATGATTTTGGTAATAAAGACCGTTTGTTTCTTTCGGGATATTTTGGCAGAGACAAAGGAGCAGTTGCGGATGTGCAAGGCAATCGAACTACTAATGCAGGTTTGAACTGGGGAAATGCTACGGGAACTTTGCGTTGGAACCATATTTTTAATGAAAAGCTATTTTCAAATATTTCGCTTATTCATAGTTCCTATCAATTCGAGACTACTATTGCTAATAAAACGGCAACGGTTTCAACCAATACTGCTATTTATAATCTAAGTTATCAGACAAGTATTCGAGATTTTGGAGCGAAGGTTGATTTCGATTTTTTCCCAAATTCACAGCATACCATCAAATTTGGTGGACAAGTTACGGCTCATCGTTTTATTCCTTCGGCCATTGTGGTAGCGGATAGTTCGTTAAATACAATTCGTGAATCTTCTGATATTATTGACGCAACCGAATCAGGAATTTATGTGGAAGATACTTATAAACCTTTTTCCAATCTTCGGATAAATTTGGGCTTGCGTTATACTTCTTTTGTATCAAATACTGCCAATTATCAAAATCCAGAACCACGTATTTCAATCGCTTGGACCTTGCCCAAAAACTTTGCCATTAAAGCTTCTTACGCCACGATGAACCAATATATCCATTTATTGTCAAACTCAGGGGCGGGTCTTCCAACTGACTTGTGGGTGCCTTCAACGAGTCTGGTAAAACCTCAGCAATCTCGTCAAGGTGCTATTGGTATTGCCAAAGATTATACTGAAAAAGGACTTACCTTAACAATAGAAGGCTATTACAAGAAAATGGACAATATTGTTGCCTATAAAGAAGGAAGCACATTTGCGACACTTTCGACGGATGGTCCACAAAGTTTGGCGAGAAGTCAGGTCAATGTTATTCCTTTTGAAGATAAGGTTACGGCTGGACAAGGTTGGGCTTATGGAAGTGAATTCTTGATTCAGAAAAAATCTGGAAAATTGACTGGTTGGGTTGGTTATACGCTTTCGTGGATTCAAAATCAGTTTGCTGAGTTGAATTTTGGTAATAAATTCTGGGCAAAATACGACCGCCGACATGATATCTCTGTCGTTGGAATTTATCATCTCAAACCACAAATTACACTCTCGGCAACGTGGGTATATGGAACGGGAAATGCCATCACGTTGCCCGATGCTACTTATCGCTCGGGCTATAAAATCGCAGGGGTCGACCAAGCGGGTGTGGCAGCGATTAACTATCGTGGCGAGTTCCGTGAATTGCCTGATTATGGGGAAAGAAATTCGTTTAGAGCGGCCGCTTATCATCGTATGGATGTTGGCGTCCAGTTTCATAAACAAATGAAAAGACACGAACGTACTTGGGAATTCAGTATTTATAACCTTTATAATCGTAGGAATCCATATTTCTATGACTTCAAAAGTGATTATAATGTCGCAACAGGAATTACGAATAAAACGCTGGTACAATATTCAATTTTTACGTTTTTGCCTTCGGTTTCTTATAGTTTTAAATTTTAAGTAGCTGTGAGCTGTGAGCTGTGAGCCATGAGAAATGAGTTAACTAAAACTCAAAACTCAAAACTCAAAACTCATGGCTCACAGCTTATAGCTCAAATTATAGCTCAAAATGAAAAATATTCTCTCATTTCTCGCATCAATTTTCTTGCTAACTTCCTGTAAAAGTTTGGTAACGGACATTGAGATACCCTATCACGACCGATTGGTGGTGCAGTGCTTTCTTTCACCGCAAGATACACTTTTGGAAGTTTCTGTTACGCAAACTGCCCCTGTAATTGGGGAAGTTTTGGATGGAGCGGAACGTTATCCTAATATTCTAAATGCCAACGTAGTGCTTTCGGATGGGGATAAATCAATCACGATTCCGTATAAAACCTTACAATTACCCTCTTCTTACGATGCCGATGGTGAATATATTTTTACATCACGTTCGAGGTATTTTTTATCGGCTAAAAATCTCCAAATTGTGGCAGGTAAAACGTATACCTTAAAAGTATCAGCCCCAGGTTTTGAATCAGTTGAAAGCTCGTGTGTGATTCCTACGAAAGTGGTTGCTGAAAAAGATATTTCTTCTATTCAGTCTTCTATTACAGGGAATATTGGTCGTGGGGCAACGGGAACTTATCCAAGTATTGGGGTACGTTTTAAGGATATTCTGGGAGAAGAAAATTTTTATAGTGTGGGACAATTCTTCTATCAAAAAGGTAGCTATACTGACGCCACAGGAGCTAAAAAATTACGGGTAAACTGGACAACGAAGTATGAATATATTGCCGATAAAGGGCAAGAAAATCAAACAATTGTGGCTCAAGCATTTGATTTAAAATCTTTCAATAATTTTAGTTCTTTTGGAGGAAATGGTAGTGGTGGAGGAGGAATCAATGGTGGCCCATCAAGCGGAGGCGGGAATAATAATGTTGCCGTAACGGTTACTGACCGATACAACGAAATCTATATCGCCAATACCGACAAAGCCTATTATTTTTACAATACTGCCATTGATAAAATCAGAAAAGCCAATGGAAATCCATTTGCCGAACCCGTGTTGACTTATACCAACATCAAAAATGGTTTGGGTGTAATGGCAGGGTATAATCAAAGTCGGATTGTGGTGAAAGTGAACTGAGAGAAATTGCAAATTTTCATCGGTTTCAGATTTATATTAAAGAAAATGAGGCGATTATCAACATTGATAATCGCCTCATTTTTTTAGCAATAGTATAATTAATTGCTCGTTTTTTGTTCCCCATCGTCTTTTACATGTTTTTTGCCTTTGCCTCTTTCACCACGGTTACCATCTTTTTCATCATCGTCTTTTTCATTCTTATTCGCATTCATTTGCTGATAAGCGGTCATTTGTTGAGCCGTAAAAATTTTCTGAAATTCACCAATACGATACGCTTTTATGTCAGCTTTTCCCGTTTTCATAGTTCCTTTATCTCCACTACCTTTTATAGCATCTTTACGAGAAATACATTCAGTATTTACGGCTAAAACCTTCTGAAATTGGTCGGGAGTTAATGCAAGAGTCATTTTTAATTCATTCGAATACTGAACAGCTCGGTCGGCAGCGGACATTTTTGGCTGTTTTTCTCTGTTGCCATCTCTTCCATTTGACTTATCATTTTTTGGTGTTTGGACAGAACTGTCAGAAGGTGAAGCTACAGGTGTTTGGACAAAAATTGCTATCTGTGTAAATAACAAAATGGCGGAGGTAATGATTGTTTTTTTCATTGGATTGTGTAATAACGGATAATTAATTAAAAGTTTAAATTTTGTTTATGGTTACTCATTAGAAATAAGCAACATTTATCAGATTTATTGTCCGCATGGAGAATTAACCTATTTTTTATCTCCCATAGCTTCCAAACGTTCTTTTGCCATTGAAATTAATTGACTTTTGGGATAATCCGTAATGAAACTTTTTAAGGCTTTTTGATAGACATCCAAGGTTTGTGTTTTTGCTAAAATCATCGCTTTCAAAAACACGATTTTATCTTCAATTTGGCTATTTGGGTATTGTTTCAAACCCGTTTCCACAAAGGTCAAAGCATCGGTAAAATTGTTTTGTGAATAATATTCATAAGCCTCGGCATACAGTTTTTGAGATTCTGATTCTTTACCCGTACTCAATGTTTCGGAGGAAGTACGATTCAATAAACGAGCAAAATAAGAGTCCTCATAATCTTTCATGAGCCTTTTTCTGTACGTTTCCTTCGTGGCAGGACTGTCTTCGTTCAATAATGCCAAAAGATATAAAGCCTCTGGTTCATGGCTTGATTTTGGAAAATCTGCCACAAATTTGTCTAAGGTACTAATGGCATTTTTAGGTTCATTTAATTTGAATTTATAAATTTTCCCTAACTCAAAACTGGCATCTTCTTTTCGTTTCACAGAAGCCTCAAAAGCCTCTTTCGAGAATGGGATTTTGGTTTTTAATTCTGCCACATCCGCTTGTATTCCACTGCCAAATTTTTCGGTTGGAATACTTAGATTCTTTAAATTTAGGCCATTTCCTTGGTTATTTGCCGCAGGATTATCAAAAGTTAGGGCATTATCTTTTCTGCTTCTTCGCCAATTATCTTCTAATTGTCGAGGGCCCCAAATGTTTGAAAAAGTCGTTTTGCCTTGTTGCTGGGCAATAGCATTCGTAAAATACCAAGTTGATTTATTCGGGTCGGCAAAGGCCTCCTTGTTTTTCTCGGTTTGCTGTTGCAATCCACGATTCACAATTTCTTGGGCTTTGCGCAAATCTTCGGCTTCTTTAGCAATTTTATCCAAGACAACCCGTTCTAATACTTTATCCAATTGAGCAGGATTCATTTTTGCCAAACGTTGTAAAGAATCTTCGGTTTTGACGATGGTTGTTTGCATGACAAAATCCCGCAAAGAACGTTGTTTATCCACTACCCGTTTGTAGGCTGGATCGGTTTGGGGAAGTAGCGAAGCCGTGCTGTCGTAATAGGCCGCTGCCATTTCATAATTCCCCATTTTATTATAAGCCAAATCTGCCAATTTCAAGAAAGTATAAGGCAATTGCTTGAGATTCTGACTATTACGAGCCGATGATTGCAATAATTTCACGCCATCTTTTGAATTGCCTTTTCGCATCTCAACGGCCGACATTGCTTCGTAGATTTTGTCCTGCAAATCCTTGTTTTTAGAGTCTTTCAAGAGTTTCTGAAAACCATCCGTTTGTCCTAAAACTAAGGCATTATTGAGTTTTGAGTAAAAACTTAAATCATAAGAAGGGTGATTTTTATTAACGGCTAAATACATTTCAGAAGCATTATTTTTATCCTCCAATGCTTCATACATTTGTCCCGCAGCGAAGCGTATTCTGGCTTTTTGCTCATTTTTCTTCATGTAAGGAAAAGCTTCTTCCAAAATAGAAACGGCTGTTTTATATTCCTCCTTCAATTGATGCAGATAGGCTTTTGTTAAATAAAAATCACGGGTATTTTCGTTATCTAAAGGTTCTTCTCGCAATAATTCAGCTACTCGAAGCGCCGTTTGATATTCGCCTTGTTCGGTATAACAACGCATCAAACCAATGAGGGCCGCATCACGAGCTTTATCGGATGTGGCATTGGTATTAACGTATTTGAACGTTTCAATCGCATTTTTATAATCCTGTTTCAACAAACGAGCCTTGCCAATCAGCACGTAGGCATCATCCAACCATTTGGAATTTTGATGACGCTCTGCCACCAACGATGCTTTTTTAATAATGGATGTTAATTGCTCGCCCATGGCACCCGCCGAGTTTGAATCAATGGGAATTAAGATGGGCAGTAATTGGGAATAATTGTCTTTGTAAGCATTAAACAGCGCTTTGTCAACTTCTTTTAATTTAATATTTGCTTGAAAAAGGGCGTTATATTTTGCATTGACATTGTGGAAGCCAACGGCCAAAGGAGAACTACTATACTGCGAACATCCCCCAAGAAATCCGCAAAGTGAAGTAATATATAGAAGGTACTTTTTTTTCATTTTTTAGGAAAAATTAGACAATTACTTAATTTTAATTCTTAGCAATCTATTTAAATAATTGTCTCAGAAATATTTACTGAATAACGAAATTTAGCTTTAAATTCTTAAAAACAAGCTCAAATCTCATAACTCACATCTCAAAACTATTTACAATAAAATCAAAACGCAATTTTACGTAAAAATAGTATCAGTTTCCATGCCAAAGGAGTATTTTTGTATTATGGAACTAAAGAATTCACCAAATAAATATATGCGTTACGCAGGAGCGGGAACGCAAATGCTCGTAACCATCGGTGCAGGCGTATTTTTAGGCACGTGGTTGGATGATAAATTCATGATGAAAACACCCTGGTTCACCGTTGGATGTTCTTTGTTTTTTATTTTTGCAGGAATGTTTTTGTTTATAAAAAGTTTACCGAAAGAGTAAAATTAGTTATTGGTTACTCGTTATTAGGGAATAGCTCTTCAAATTATCGTCACCTATATTTTAACAAAGCAATCTTGTTAAATATGAAAACTAATAACCAGTAATAACCCCAATCACTACCTCCCACAAATGGAAGAGATTAGAAAAAGATTTATACAAGGATTTTTTATTCTGATAGCGTTGGTTTACGTAGGCAGATTATTTTATCTACAAGTAATCGATAAAACGTATGAACTCGATGCTAAAAATAATGCGATTCGGCAGTTAGTTCAACCGCCTTTTCGAGGTTTGGTTTACGACCGCAATAAAAAGCTAATCGTTAGTAATACAGTCGTTTATGACTTATACGTTACGCCCAAAAAAGCACGGGTGGCAGATACTGTGCGGTTTTGCCAGATTTTTGGCATGACTCGGGCTGAATTCGATAGCCTAACGCATCTCGCACGGATATACTCTCCCGTTAGGCCTTCATTGATGTTGCGTCAATTGTCGAGGGAAGATTATGCTCGGGTGCAAGATGCGATGGTTGATTATCCAGGATTTGATTTTCAAGTAAGTGCCTTGCGGACTTACGATTGGAAAGGCATGGCAAATGCGTTGGGTTACGTAGGAGAAATCAGTCCAGAACGTTTACTGAAACAAGAAGAATTGGGCGATGATTATTATAACCAAGGAGACTATGTAGGCGTAACAGGTTTGGAGCGTTATTACGAAGAGGATTTAAGAGGCGAAAGAGGCATAAAATATGTAATGGTAAACAGTCGTGGCGTTGAAAAAGGCCCTTACAAAGGTGGATTACTTGATAAAAGCCCCATTTCTGGAAAAAGTTTAATGACTTCAATAGACATAGAATTACAGGCCTATGCAGATAGTTTGATGCAACATAAAGTGGGAAGTGTGGTAGCAATTGAACCCGCAACGGGGGAAATTTTAGCGATGGTTTCTGCCCCCACTTACGACCCTACTTCACTGTCAGGACGGACGTATTCTAAATATTTCCAAACGCTCAATCTTAACCCGATGCACCCGCTGTTGAACCGTCCGCCGAGTGCTTCTTATCGTCCGGGTTCAACTTTCAAGATTATTCAAGCTTTAGTGGCCTTGCAAATGGGCGCTATTGTGCCAAATACGGGTTTTGGGCATGGTGGATCGCCTATTAATTGTAGCCATAATCACCCCATGGCAAGCGATGTGCAAAAAGCCATTCAGTATTCTTGTAACCCATATTTTTACCAAACTTACAAGCGAATTATTTATAACAATAATGAAACGAATGTCTTCAAAAAATCGGCGGTGGGGCTTCAACGTTGGGATGATATGGTGGCAAAATTTGGCATTGGTCAATCTTTAGGAATTGATTTGCCAACCGAACGGAAGGGGAATTTGCCTAATATTGCCATGTACGATAAAATGTACGGTGGACCGTTGCGTTGGAAATTCTCAAACATTGCCAGTAACAGCATTGGTGAAGGCGAGCTTTTGGTTAGTCCTTTGAAAATGGCAAATGTTGCCGCCATTGTAGCAAATAGAGGCTGGTATTATCGTCCTCATTTAGTAAGAGGCGTTGGAAAAGCTGGAGAAATTGACGAAAAATATAAAGAAAAAATATCCGTTGGCATCGATAGAAGGCATTTTGAAACGGTAATTGGCGGAATGGTTAATGCTGTAAATAATGGAACAGTTTCGGGTGATGGGCGAATGAGTGATATTCAGATGTGTGGAAAAACGGGAACTTCTCAGAATCGTCACGGAGAAAATCATTCCATTTTTATCGCTTTTGCTCCACGAGATAATCCTAAAATTGCGATTGCCGTTTTTGTGGAAAATGCGGGTTCGGGTGGCGCTCATGCCGCTCCGATTGCTTCTTTATGTATCGAAAAATACATCAAACGCCACTCCGATAGAAAAGCCATTGAAACAAAATGGATGAATAAAGGCTATCCACTAAATATTATCAGAACTGCCCCGACTAAAACGGATAATTCAAAAACATTAACCGTTAAAAAAGACAGCGTTGTTCAAAAAGTAGATGAAGAACTCTTCTTGACTTCTCCACAAACGTTTCCAATGATGGGAGCTGAAAAACCAAACACGATTAAAATTCCG
>JBBAKY010000131.1:0-9800 GCA_040403295.1 Arcicella sp. | reverse complement strand
GGTATTTTAGGGGTTTATCTGTACCTTATTTGTACTTTTGCATTATGAATTTAGAAAAAATTACCTCAGATGTAGCAAGATTATCCCGTCAAACGGGTGAATTTGTTCGAAAAGCAGCCGCAGAATTTAATCGTGATAGTATTGAATATAAAGGGCTTAATGATATGGTTTCTTACGTGGATAAAGAAACGGAACAGCGTTTGGTTGATGGCTTGCACAAAATTCTTCCCGAAGCTGGATTTATTGCCGAAGAAGGGACTGGGCAAAAGACTGATAACCAAGAATTTGCTTGGATAATTGACCCTGTAGATGGTACTACCAATTATATGCACGGTTTGCCAGTTTTTGCTATTTCGATTGCGCTTATGCAAAATGACAAAATTGTTTCCGGTGTAGTTTACGAAATTAATCGAGATGAATGTTTTACAGCTTGGCTGGGTGGTGGTGCATTTTTGAACGAAAAACCAATCAAAGTCTCTTCAGCTAAATATTTAAAAGATAGCCTTATTGCTACGGGGTTCCCTTATTATGACTTTGGAATGATGGAAAATTATTTGAATATTTTGAAGGAACTTATGCAAAAATCACACGGACTTAGACGTTTGGGAGCCGCTTCCGTAGATTTAGTTTATGTAGCCTGTGGTCGTTTTGAAGGCTTTTTTGAATATAATTTAAAACCTTGGGATGTGGCGGCTGGTACATTGATTGTGCAAGAAGCAGGAGGAATGGTTAAGGATTTTAAAGGAGGAGATGATTTTGTTTTCGGGCGTGAACTAATTGCAGGTTGTGGTATGTTTTCAGAGTTAGAGGGAGTTATTTCTCGAAATTGGAAAACTGTATAACACGATTTTTTGAATCGTAAAATTATGGAAAATGTATTTATTGGGTTAATATTCTTAGCAGCCATTATTTATTTAGGAAATCTTGTTTTCCAAAACTTTAATCCTAAAAATAAGGCAGGTTGTGCCAAAGGTTGTGGGTCTTGCGGAGCCATTGATTTTGATAAAATTGCCGCAAAGATGGAATCACAAATGGAAATTCAAAAGTAATATAATATTTGCTTCATAAAAAAAGCCTTTCAAAAGTAATTCTGAAAGGCTTTTTTTTATATATAAAATACTATTCATTTTTCTTTTCTACTTGCGAAACTTTAACCCCATTGGTTGGAGAACTAACGATGAAATCCGTTAAAATACGCTCTGTTTCTTTCAAAAACGTATCTTTTTCATGTTTCTCTTTCAGTGCCTTTATTTTTGCAACCGCAATACTTGTTGAATCGGTAGCCACTTTTTCTTTTGGAAGAATAGGTTTTACTTCATCAAGTTTTGCTTCACCACCCGCTAACTCATCGGCAGGATCAACAAGGTTTTTTTTCTTTTGTTCGTCAATTTCCTTGCGACGTTTGTCTTCTTGTAATGAAACCGATTTTTTCTCTTTTGCTTTTTTATAATTTTCTATTTCAGTCAAAAGTTTCTTTAAATCTGTTTCAGTTTTCAATCGACCTTGCGATTTCCCTTTCAAATAGGCTACTTCCTTTTCGGTAATATTATTTGAAGGCGTATATTTTGTGGCCGCAATCATATCCCAAGGTAAAGCACTTGGTTGTGAACTTTCCCCAAATTCGGATGCACTGAAAGTTGAAGGCAATTCAACATCTGGCGTGACGCCTTTGTGTTGTGTGCTACTTCCTGTGATACGATAAAATTTCTCCATCGTAATTTTCAATTGTCCCACACCTTCTGGCTCGCCTTTCAAGAAACGCTCTAAGTCAATTAAACTCTGAACCGTTCCTTTACCGTAAGTTTGTTCACCGATAATTAATCCACGTTTATAATCTTGAATTGCACCCGCAAAAATTTCAGAAGCCGAAGCAGAAAAACGATTTACTAATACTGAAACGGGGCCATCGTAAGTTACAGATGGGTCACGGTCATATTCAGCCGAAATTTCTCCATCCGATTGTTTACGTTGTACCACTGGACCTTGCGAAATAAATAATCCAGTAAGATTAACTGCTTCTGTTAACGAACCTCCACCATTATTACGTAAATCAACTATTACACCGTCAACTTTCTCCGCTTTCAATTCAATCAAATAACGTTTTACATCCGCTGTTGTACTTTTGAACCCTTGTTCTCCGCTTTTTGCCCCTTCAAAATCACGGTAAAAAAGTGGAATTGTGATAAGCCCATATTTATAATCTTTGCCATCACGACTAAAATTTAATACTTCTTTTTTAGCTGTTCCTTCTTCCAATTTAATTTTCTCACGAACTAAACGTACTTCTCTGGGTACAGTTCCCGTGGGAGCATCGGAAGACAAAATTTTCAAACGAACAACCGTATTTTTTGGTCCTTTTATCAATTTGACGGCATCGTCTGTAAACCAACCCACAATATCTTGGAAGGGTTTATCATCTCCTTGAGCAACGGCAACAATTCTATCTTTCGGATTCAACATTTTACTTCTGTACGCAGGTCCACCAACAATTAAATCCACAATTTGAACATAATCACCTTCATTTCTCAAAGTTGCTCCAATTCCCTCAAAAGATTGAGACATCTCTTGATTAAAAGTTGAGGCCGTTTTTGGAATAAAATAAGTGGTATGTGGATCTACACTTTCGGTAAAAGAATTCATAAACTGTTGAAAAACATCCTCACTTTTAGTTTTGTCGAAATATTTTTCAGTACGCTTATAACGTTCAGTCAAATCTTTGACGGCAAGAGAATCAGCTTTTCCACTAATTTTCCAATCTAATAAAGTGCTTTTGATGGCTTTTCTCCAAATATCATCCAAATCTGCGGAAGATTTTACCCAAGTAGCTTTTTCACGATCTGGGGTATAGGCTTCATCCACCTTAAAATCCATTGGTTTACTCAAAAGAGAAGTAACAAAGGCAAAACGCTCTTTGGCTCTTTTCCTGTAAACATTATAGATTTGGTATGCTGCAGTAAGATCCCCATTTTTTAATTGGTCATCCAATTGAAAACGAAATTTGTCAAAACTTTCAATATCTTGAGCGGTGAAATTCATTTTATTGAAATCTAATTCTTTGATATAATTATCCAAGATTTTAGAAGACAAAGAATCATTCAAAGGTACTTTACGGAAATGATAACTACCTAAAATTTCTGTAACCATACTTTCTACCTTTTTCTGTGTTGCCGTTGGTTGTAAATCATCTGGAGCAAAAGCGTATGCAACTGTCTGACTTTCGTTGGTGTGCGAAAAAGATTTCAAGCCAAAAAATGCTAATAGCGCTATTGGCAATACTAAAAACAGGTATTTCGTCATTTTATTTTTCATTTTAGCTGAGTAATTGAGCCTATAAACCCAATTTACTATTTCTCGATTCCTAATAACTCTACTTCAAAAACAAGGGTAGAATAAGGTTTAATAGTTGGTCCACTTCCCCTTGCACCGTAGGCGAGCACTTGAGGAACAAATAATTTCCATTTAGAACCAACTGGCATTAATTGCAACGCTTCAATCCAACCAGGGATTACACCAGTTACGGGAAAAGTAATTGGTTCTCCTCTTTGTACTGAACTATCGAAAACCGTTCCATCAATTAATGTTCCGTGATAGTGTGTTTTTACTTTATCAGATGAAGTTGGTTTTGGTCCGTCCCCTGCTTTCAAAATCTGATATTGCAACCCACTTGGTAACGTTACGATACCTTCTTTGGTTTTATTTTCTGCTAAAAATTTTTCACCTGCCAAACGATTCGGTTCAAATGCTTTTGCTTGTTCACGTTGCATATATTTCTGAATCAACGTATTAGCTTGCATATCGGTAATGGGTGTTTTTTCACCTTTCATTACTTCCATAAATCCTTTTTGGAGTAACTCAGCATTAATTTCGATATTTTGAGATTTAAAATTTTGTGCGACCAAAATTCCTAATCCATAACTGGCAGAATCTTTTAATGTTGTTAATCCTTTAGGAGAATTAGATACTTCTGGTGCTGTAACTATCACTGATTTTGTAACAACTTTATTAGAAGATTTAGTAGTGGAAGTTTTTTTTGTTTGTGCATTTACAAAAAAAGGCGTTAGGGCTAAACCCGTACAAAGTAAAAGATTTGTTAATTTCATTTTTAATGTTGAATAATGATGAGATAAAATTGATTATCTGATTTGATAAACTCATTTTAAAGATAGTAACGAATGTTGAGCTTACAAAATTATTGTGTGTGAACGGTTTTATTGATAAATAAAAAGCGGTCTAACAAATGAATGTTAGACCGCCTTCTACTCGACTATTTCAATAATATTATTTTGGGTTTTTAACTGGGGCAGAAGCTGCGTTAGGTTTATTATAGGCCAATTCATTATCTGGCACGTCATAATAATCTAAGAAGTTATAAGTGATAGTTGCTTTTGTATTCAACACAGCACCTTTGTCAATAACAACTGCATTTGTTCTTCCATTTTCAAGTACGCCCCAACGTCTTGCATCGTAGAAAGATAAACCTCTCCAAGCACAAGTTACACGTCTTTCCCGTCTGAATTCTTCTTTGGCTGCATCTACTGATAAACTTGTACCTGCAACGGCCGTTAAACCAGCACCTTGCAAAGTGCGAATTCCATCAATGATTTTTAATGCGTCCTCTTGCTTTCCTGTATAAAGGCTTGCTTCAGCTTTCATTAATTCATTTTCTTCATAATTTCCAGCAACGGCAAGTTCATAAATACCTTCAGCTTGTGTCCCGTAAACGACCACGCCCGCCATTCCTTTTCCACCGTCGATGATTGCGTAACGAGTATTAAATGAATTCCCACGACCTGCATCACCTACCCATGTAGCAGTAAGGGTAAAGTTGTTTTGGAAGCGTTTATCTTCTGGCTTAAATTCTTGGACAAGTCTTTCACTTAATTTATAAGTATTTTGACCTGCTTTTGCCGAAAGTGTTTTAGCAATTACTGATCCACCAGTTGCTGACATAAAGTCGTTATCGCCAGCTCCACCAGAACGTGAGGTAAAGATTAAATCAGTTGATTTTATACCATTCGTTGCTAAATCTAAAATTGAGGTCCATTGGGCGGCCGTCATTGATTTGGTTGGCGTATTTACCAAGATATTTCTTGCTTTCAAGGTATTGATGTTACGTACCCACATATCTGGAGCAAGAATACCACCTTTTCCTTTTTGGCAAAAATCGGGAATCAATCCACCTAATACTAATTTATAATCCGCAGTGGCAGTTAAACCTCCTAAGATTGTAGCCGCTTTATCAAGATTGGCATTAGATTCCTTGATAATATCTTCTTTGGAAACGTACTTTCCGTTAGTATTCCCAGTTGTATTATTAATCAAGCCAGCATAATACATTGAACCAATTCGAGCGTAAGCATAACCTTTCCACCAATAGCACCAAGCTTTTATTACATTCTTTTTTACTGCGGCATCTCCTGTATAAGTTACGGTTTCTACGATATCTAATACTGCATTACAGGCATTATTCATTGAATACATATAGGCCCATTCAAAATAAGTTGGATTTGTACCTGCGTTTGAATTAATGTTTACTGAACGAAGAAATGGAATTTGTTGGTTTGGGCTACTTGGGTTTAAAACCTTCGTTCCATTATCCAAGGTAACTGCATCTGGACAACCAATTTGGTTGGCAAACTGATTAGCAGCTTCCATACCTACAACGTCAGCCATAATTTCGTGTTGACCGATTGCGCCCGCCCAAAAGCGACCATTTACACCATCGTAATATTTTAAATCACGAAAACCATTGGCATAAATTCCTCCTAAACCCAATGAAATAATACCCGATTCGGTCGAAGCACTTTGTGGAGTTGGTAAGTTAGGGTTTTTAATATCCAATTGGTCTTGACAAGATGCCAGCGATAGAGCTACGCAACTCATCAAAATATATTTTTTTGTTTTGTTCATTTCCTTAATGTTTAACTGTCTGTTATTTTTTAAACGTTGTTAGTATTCTTCTGGATGACTAATTTCGTTTAAATAAGAATAACTTTAGATTATATCTTTACTGAAAATTGATTTGATTAGAAACCAATGTTAAGAGCAACTTGATAAGAACGTAAGTTTGGCATTGTGTTATGGTCTGTACCTCTATCCCAAGCCGAGTTATTTGATCCTGAACTTACTTCTGGGTCAAAGCCTGTATATTTAGTGAAGGTTAACAAGTTACGTCCAGAAAATACTAATTGTAATTTTCTGAATGTTTTGATGTTTAACGCTTTTGCTAAATCAATTCCAACTGAAACGTTTCTTAAACGAACAAATGAAGCATCTTCGTAGAAATAATCTTTCGTACCATTTGCTTGACGTTGTGCGTAAACTCCACGATAGAAGGCTGTCCATGCACCTGTTTGTCCTCCAATTGTAATTGGTTTTTCATAATCAGAATGAATACCATCACGATACATCCACTGTTTTGTTTGGTTGTAAATGTGGCTACCTTGCACCCAGTCAATTTGGAATCCAAGCGTTAAATATCCTTTAAATGAAAAATCATTGATGAATGACATATTGAACTTAGGATTTGGGTCGCCAAAACTGTATTTATCAGCTGTGAAATATGGTTGTTTTGTTGTTTTATTTACAACATAACCGTTGCTGGCAACTTCGTACAATGATTGCTGACTCTCGGGTATTTCAAGTGTTCCATCAGGTTTTTTCCAAGCCAAATCAGTTAAATATTTAAAACCATACAGCTGTCCAATTTTTTCACCTGCTTTCAATACATAGTTTGTACTACCCGCACTTGATATAATTATAATCTCACCATTTCCTGACACTGAAGTAATTTCAGAAGTTTGCTTACTAAAGTTGATGGTTGTATTCCAAACGAAATCTTTGCTCTTGAATGCCATTGCACTGATTTGAGCCTGAATACCATTAGAACCAATACCAAAAGCATTCGTTTTTAATGTTCCTGCACCAGTTGAGGGAGCAGCATCTACGTTCCAAATAGCACCTTCAGTATTACGTTTCCAATAAGTAGCTGATAAACGAATGTCGTTGAAAAGATTTACATTTTTAGAAAGATTCAATGATAAATCAGTTCCGATTTCTAATTCTTTAGATACTTCTACGTTCAATTCTGGATTGCTTTGAGCAGTTGGGAAAAAGAATGCTCCTGAGCCACCAATATTTCTTGTTCCTAAAGTAACATAACGGTCAAATGGTCTTGGTTGAATACCTGCCTCACCGTAAGCTGCTCTAATTTTGAATTCGCTCAAAGTATTGACGATTCCACTATTTTTCCAGAAATCCAACGAAGAAAGTCTCACATAAGCATCTCCACGTGGGAATGTAAATGGTTTTGAACCACCACCAAAAGCTGATGAATAATCACTACGAAAACCACCTGAAACTCCTGCTATTTCGCCATATTCAATTCTTTGATTTACTACGTATCCGTAAGTAACGAAAGGTTCGGTGTAAGTGCCTTGAGGAGCGTTAGTCGTTCCAGAATTACTTAAAGGACGAACTAAAGTGGTTGTACCTTGTGCTGGCGTGAATGGCGTGTATGTAGGCAAGCCCAATTGGTAAGTTACGTATTGGTCATTTGTTTGTTTACGCCAGTCAAAAGCTAATTGTGTTGATGTCGTGATAGGAAGATTTATATTAAAATCTTTCTTGAAATCAGTCCGAATCGTCGCCGTTGCTAAGAAATTTTGAGCATTTTTAGTGATACTAAAGTTGTCAATTTCTCCTTTTTTATCAGAACCATATCCTGACAAATAATAATTAGAAGGCAACGCCGCAATGTTAGGGTTGGTTGTTTGGTTTGCGTAAGTATAAATATCTTCATCACGTTGAAAATTGACGCCATATTTTAAATCTAATTCTACAAATTTATTCAATTCATAGTTTAAATTTAAATTCTGAATTACATCAATTTTATTATCGTTATGATTTAAATATTGTTGATAAAAATTGGGGTTAAAACCGTTTACACCAGCAGCATCTCCAACATAAGCAGCGTAATCTCCATTGGCTAATGGTTGGTCATAATTAGCAAACGGACGTGTATTGTTGATTGAGAATAAAATACTTCTATCGTTTGACTTAAGTGTGTTCTTCGTGTAGACCAACTGCGTAATTGAGCGGAACTTTAATTTAGGAGCAAGTACAGCTCCAATATTTGCGGTGACGTTTGTTCGCTTATAATCTCCGTTATTTACTACATTACTACCTTGGTAGTTATTTGATAAGGTAAAGGCAAAGTCAAATTTATCTTTTCCTCCCGATATCGCAACACTATTATTAAAGGTGTTTGCAGGCACAAAAAAGGTGCTAAAATGATCATAATATTTCAAGTTAGCATTATACTGCTTGCTTGTAGTACTATTTACATCTAAGGGATTGTAGATAACGTTACCATTATAAAGGCCAGTAATTGGATCTTGAGTCAAAATTGGATTGCCAGCACCAGCACTCAATACATTGTTATTTGCATCGGTACCAAAAGCGTGAAGTTGTGCTTTTCTAACGCCACCAATGTTTAAATAAGTATTCTGGGAAATACTTGATGAAACATCAATATTTAGTTGTCCATTTTTACCTTTTTTAGTAAATAACTGAATCACACCGTTTGCCCCTTGAGCACCATAAATAGTGGCTGAAGCAGCACCTTGAACAACCTCAATTCTATCAATTACCGTAAGATCGATTGAGTTTAAATCAGTAGAAGCTACTTGAATACCATCAATCATAATCATTGGGGTAGTTCCACGATTGATTGTATTAATACCACGAAGCACAATGTTTGTTGCAGCTCCTGGAGTACCATTGCTACTACTAATTTGAGCTCCCGCAATTTTCCCAACAAGTGCTTGGTCAATTGAAGCGGTTGGAGCTTGAGGAAGACTTTTCGACGAGATTGACTCTACCGCAAAAGCTAACTTTGCTTTATTTGTTGCTACACCGACACCCGTTACAACAATTTCTGAAAGTTGTCGAACATCAGTTTCCATTTTTATATTTATCATTGATTGACTTCCAATAATAACTTCTTCTG
Source organism: Arcicella sp. (assembly GCA_040403295.1). Taxonomy (GTDB): domain Bacteria; phylum Bacteroidota; class Bacteroidia; order Cytophagales; family Spirosomataceae; genus Arcicella. The sequence goes on along the minus strand of JBBAKY010000131.1, from coordinate 790 downwards.
GAGTCATTCCGATAAACGAAAACTGTAATTTAGCACTAACATTGGGAACAGCAATGGCGTAATTCCCTGAAGCATCAGTTTGTGTACCTTGGATTGTGCCTTTTACACGCACCGTTACACCTGGAAGACCTGAACCATCCTCGGCTGAGGTTACTTTACCCGATACCTTTCTGTCTTGTGCGAATACGTTCACACAAAAAGAGAGAGCAACAAGAAAAGTCATGAGTAAGTGTTTCTTCATGTATTAATTTTAGTTATGGTTGAAAATGATTATATAAAAAAATAGTAATATTAGTGTTTCGTAAAATTATAAAATTTGTACTAAGCAAACAATACAAACCTTAAAATGTTGTTTGGTTTTATCTTTAAATCCCTCCGTTTTATAGGCGTATTCATGGAGTTTACCTTATTTTATTTTGTTTTTTTTGATATAGTTTATAAAATGAAAAATTGTTGGTGCAGTAATATTTTGATGTTTAAGTATAAAATACCAAATTATGTTCTGATTTAATGGTATAAATACTTAAAATAATGATTATTATTTTATTGAAATACCGTTCTACCTAAGAAAAATCTTTTCTGGTCTAATTAAATTAACATTTAATAATTTACAGTTTTAAAAAATTGTATTTTTCTTATATGTTAGCATACTAATATTCGGCATTCATACTGTTTTTTTAACTACTTTAAATAAAAAAATGATACAAATTAAACTGCTTTTAAGAATATTTTCTCTTTGTTATTGATCCCCTCTGTCTTGAACTTAAATTTTATTTTTATCAATTTCTCC
>JBBAKY010000130.1:5308-9877 GCA_040403295.1 Arcicella sp. | reverse complement strand
CTCAAACAAGCCCTCCTACAAATCTCAAACCCTGAGCGAGCCATCCAAACCGCTCGATTCTTTAAGACTGGAAAAGGAGAATATGGAGAAGGCGATATTTTTATTGGATTATCAAACCCGCAAGTGCAAGCATTGGTAAAAGAGCATTGGAAATCTACCCAAATTACAGATATTCAAGAACTTATTAATGATAAAATTCATGAATTACGTTTTGCTGGTTTGCTGGTTTTGGTGGCACAATTCCCAAAATCTTCGCCCATTCAACAACAGGAAATTATCGAATTTTACTTGAAGAATATTCACCAAATCAATAATTGGGATTTAGTTGATTGTTCTGCGTATAAACTTCTGGGGAAATTTTTATTAAACAAAGACCGTCAAATTCTTTACCATATAGCTGAATCTGGACACTTATGGTCGGAGCGGGTAGCGGTGGTTTCTTGTTTGGAATTTATTAGAAATGGGCAGTTTTCGGATATTTTTAATCTTTCCGAAAAATTCCTTTCACACAAGCACGACCTTATGCACAAAGCCTGCGGATGGATGTTGCGAGAAGTGGGCAAACGAGATGAACTGGCACTCGAAGAATTCTTGGATGAACATCTTCAAAAAATGCCACGAACCATGCTCCGATACGCCATTGAGCGAATGGAAGAAGGCAAAAGATTGGGGTATTTGAGAAGGTGAAAATTATCAATTAATAGTGAACAGTTTATGGAAATTCAAATGAATCAACACTGTTAATTATTAATTGATAATTGTTCATTAAAATCAGCCAATGGCCATTTTTACTAAATCAGCCGTATTTTTTGCTTTTACTTTCTTCATCATATTGGCCCGATGATTGTCAACGGTACGAATACTCAAAAACAACTTATCTGCCATTTCTCTACTATTAAATCCTTGTACAATCATACCCAAAATTTGCTTTTCTTTGGGCGTAATTTTTTCAAAAATTGGTCGAGTCTCTTCTTGGGTTCCAGTAGCTTTGGCTAATAATTCATTAATAATTACCTCCGAAATTTCGGGAGGGAAGTATTTTCTTCCTTCCGAAACAACTTTAATGGCTTTTAATAATTCATCTTTATTGGTATCTTTTAATAAATAGCCATTTGCTCCATTTTCTACGGAACTAACAATATATTCTTTGTTATGATGCATCGAAAAAATTAAGATTTTCACGTCGGGGTATTCTTCAGAAATTATTTTAGCCGCCTCAATTCCTGTCATTTTAGGCATTGTTAAATCTAAAATAACAACATTGGGCCTCAACAATTTCACTTTTTCTATGGCATCTAAGCCATCTGATGCTTCGCCAACAACTTTTATGCCTTCTTCATCTTCCAAAAGCATTTTCATTCCCCTTCTGACAACGTCGTGGTCATCTGCTAATAAAATGGTGATTGTGTTCATAATTAAAAGCTTTAAGCTATAAGCTTTGAGCAATGAGACTACCCGTTACATTGCTTATCATTCACAGCTATTGTTAAAAATTTATAGTTTTATTGATGATTCTATTTAAAATGTGAGCTTTGAGAATTTGAAAGTGAATGCTTATGCTTACCTTACTACTACTTAGGTATTTCAATTTTTATATTCGTTCCTTTTCCAATTTTTGATTGAATTTTAAACGTTCCATTCAGTAGTTCTGCACGAGCTTGCATATTTTTCAAACCACTCCCTCCCAACGTTTTTTTAACTGATTTCAAGTCAAATCCTTCGCCATTATCAGAAATTACTAATATTACAAATCGTTCATCTTCAATTAGTTGTATATTAATTAGCGTAGATTTTGCATATTTTACTGCATTATGAATTGCTTCTTGTGTAATGCGGTAAAGGCTTGTTTCAATGGCTTCGGGTAGTCGATTAACTTTTTCAGCTTGTAGTTTAAAAGTCATGTTCGTCATTTTTGAAACTTGTTCCGTCAAAATTCTAATGGCTGGGACAACCCCAAAATCACTCAAAACCGAAGGAGCAAGACTAAACGAAACCGTTCGAGTAGCTTCAATGGTTTCTTGAATTAGATTTTGCAGTTCATCAAAAGATTTTGCTTGTTTTACATTCGTAAAATCAAAACTTTTTACCTTTTCACTGTGCAATCGCAAACCTGTAAGCATCTGTCCAATACCATCGTGAAGGTCGGCGGCTAATCGTTTTCGCTCTCCTTCCTGACCTTCCATTAATGATGCCGCTCGTATTTTTTCTTCGGCCAATTGAAGTTTATATTTTTCTTCCGTTGCTTGCACCAATGCTTGTTGCGTTTGCAAAAGCGTTTCGTTTGTTTTACGAAGATTGGCTTCAGAATCAGTCAATCTTTTAATAACAAATCGAATATGATTGGCAATCGGGCGAAAGATAAATGCTCCTTCCAATACTAAAATACTAAATAATAAAATGAATAGAAAGAGTTCTATTTTTTTTGTTGTGTCAACACGGTTTCTGGATTCTAAATCGTACTGAAAAACGATTTTATCCATCATTTTCAAAAATGCTCGTTCATTAGTAAGTATTTGATTACGAGCATAATGAAGGACTTCTTGTTGATTTTTAATGGGTTTATTAATGGTGTTATCTAATAGTTTGGCATTGGCTAAAATTACTTGAAAAATTGGGTCAATTTGCCGAAACATACTGTCAATTTTATCGCTGTTTCTGACAGTATAATTTCTTCCATCTGTCTTTAAGTTTTTATTTTTCAAGCCTTTATGACTGGCCTCCCAAAGGGCAATAATTTCTTTGAGGTCTTGGGAATAATATTCCGCATCGGCCTGAAAAACTTGGGGCTGGCACAATAAAACCGCCGTTTTGGAAAGTCTTTGACTTAACATTCTTTGTCGCCCCGCAATGTTCACCACGTGCGAATCATCCAATAGAGAATTCAAAAAAACCTGAATCAACAACTGCCCCACCAAGGAAAGTAACGCCACTGCCAAGAGGGCAATAACATAGAGTCGGGTAAGCCGTTTAAATATTTGATTATCAAGCATATATAATTATTTTATTCTTCCAATCCCACAAAAACCTGTCCGTTTTCTACTTTTATGGGATACGTTTTAATGACGTAATCATCACCACTCAAGCACTCTCCAGACTTCAATGAGAATGTTTTTTTATGAAATGGACAAGCTACTTTTGGTTCAGCCTCAACGCCTGTTGAACCAATCATTCCTCTTGAAAGTGCCATTTGTTGACGATGAGGACAAAGGTTTTGCGTAGCGTACCATTCGCCACGGCGTTCAAAATTATAAATCGCAATTTGTTCGCCTTCAATCAAGGCGCAAGCCCCACCATTGGCAGGAATATCGTCGGTACTGCACGCTAAGTGCCACGTAATTATTTGTTCTAAAACCATTGTATTATTTGTGATTTAGTGAATTTTTATTTGTGATTTAGTGATTTGTGATTTAACCTATCGCAAATACTCACTAACTCACAACTCGAAAATTATTTCCACTCTCCTGCTTTCACCATTTCTCGCATCTGCTCAAATTTCACATTTGGGTCTTTGACTTTTGGAGCATTTACGAAATGTGTAAAACGCTTACGGAGTTCTGGATTTTCTACGACTTCTTTCCACTCGCATTTGTAAGCTTCTACCAATAAATTCATTTCAGCATCCCATTGCTCGCCCATTCCTAAAACGTCATCAATCACTACGGTTTTCAAATAATTTATTCCGCCTTCCATTTTATCTAACCACGGAGCAGTACGAGTTAATGGCTCGGCAGTTTTGATATAAAACATCAAGAAACGGTCGATGTATTTCAAGCAAGTTTCTGAATCAATATCCGTTGCCAATAATTCAGCGTGACGAGGTTTCACGCCTCCGTTTCCGCATACGTACAAGTTCCAACCTTTTTCGGTAGCGATAATACCAAAATCTTTCGATTGCGCCTCCGCACATTCACGAGTACATCCTGAAACGGCCGATTTCAATTTATGCGGTGAACGCAAACCACGATAACGCTCTTCCACTTCAATGGCAAAACTCACCGCATCTTGAACGCCAAATCTGCACCACGTTGAACCTACGCATGATTTTACAGTTCTCAATGATTTTCCGTAAGCATGACCCGACTCAAAACCAGCATTTACTAATTTTTCCCAAATATCAGGTAAATCACCTACGTGAGCGCCGAACAAATCTATCCGTTGTCCACCCGTAATTTTGGTATAAAGATTATATTCTAAAGCAACTTGTCCAATCACAATCAATTTTTCGGGCGTAATTTCTCCGCCTGGAATTCTTGGAACGACTGAATAAGTACCATTTTTTTGAATATTTGCTAAGTAACGGTCATTTGAATCCTGAACGGTGGCATTGCCTTTTTCCAAAATCATTTCATTCCATAAACTCGCAATGATAGAAGCTACGGGAGGTTTACATAACTCGCAACCGTCTCCATGACCAAGATTATTCAATACTTCATCGTAAGTTCTATATTCTTTAATTTTTACTAAATCAAATAATTCTTGACGAGTATAATTAAAGTGTTCGCAAATAACATTTCTCACAAAAACACCCTGCGACTTCATCGTTTCGTTGATAAGGTCTTTCACCATTGG
>JBBAKY010000130.1:0-5208 GCA_040403295.1 Arcicella sp. | reverse complement strand
GAAATTACCAGCATATCTACATCCAAACGTGAACCATCGGCAAATTGCATAAATTCGATAATACCATCACCCGCAATTTCTTGGGTATTTTTATTCAAGTGAATCTTTAAGCCAAGGGTTTCTAATTTGGCTTGTAATACTCTCGAACCCGCTTCATCAATTTGTCTCGGCATTAATCTCGAAGCAAATTCTACTACGTGAACTTCCTGCAAACCTAAGTCTAATAATGCTTTGGCTGCTTCCAGACCCAAAAGTCCTCCGCCAATCACCGCTCCTTTCGTTGCTTTACGAGCGTGAGCCTGCATCATATCCAAGTCTTCGATGGTTCTGTAAACGAAAACGCCATCTTTTTCAACCCCTGGAATTGGGGGTACAAAAGCGCCCGAACCCGTAGCCATTACTAAATAATCGTAATTTTCAACGATTCCGTGATGTGAGCGAACCGTTTTTGCTTCACGGTCAATGTCCACAATGGGGTCAGATAATATTAAACGAATACCATTTTTAGTATACCATTCGGTGGGTGCCATTGTCAAATCCTCCGCAGTTTTTCCCGCAAAGTATTCTGAAAGATGCACACGGTCGTAGGCAGGACGAATCTCCTCACCAAAAACGATAATTTCACATTGCTTGGAAACGTCCTTATTAACAAGTTTTTCGCAAAACTTATAACCTACCATTCCGTTCCCCACGACGACGATTTTTTTCATGATCTTTAAAAAAATTCAATCCCAAAATTTGGTTTTGATAATGTATAAATTGATTTTTTTTTACTACAATAAACTATAAGGAAACTTACTCATACTCTTGTTGAACTTTATTAAATGATAAATCTAAAAAACTTCAATAATTAAGTATTTATTACTATTTCAAGATATAATTTAACTATTTAACAATTGCACTTAATTAATAACCTGTTTTCAATATATTTCCTTAAATATCTTTATTTATAGTTCAAATTTAAACCTAAAAAATGATAATTTTCAATTATTTTAAAAATATTAGTTAATTTATTAACTAATATTTTTGTTTTTAACATTTTTGTAGCACTTTTGTATCGAAATAAGAACTAAGTATTTCTATTTAGTTAAAATAGAGTAAAAGAACTCATAATATGAATATTCCAAGATTAACTTTAATTGGTGCTGGTCCAGGAGACATTGAACTGATAACCCTAAAAGGAATCAGAGCTATCAAATCTGCGGACGTAATATTATATGATGCCCTTGCTAATCAAGAATTGTTAGAATATGCTCGTCCAGATGCGTTAAGAATTTATGTTGGAAAAAGATTAGGTAAATACGTTTACACCCAAGAAGAGATTAATCAAAAAATTGTCTATTTGGCCCATGAATATGGACACGTAGTAAGATTAAAAGGAGGCGATCCATTTGTATTTGGTAGAGGATTTGAAGAAATGGAATACGCTAAGAGTTTTAATATTGAATGTGAAATAGTATCGGGCGTAACTTCCGCCATTGCTGCACCTGCATCCGTGGGAATTCCCGTAACGAGTAGAGGATACGCAGAAAGTTTTTGGGTAATTACAGGAACCACTAAAAAAGGAGAAATTTCAAGAGATATAGAGTTAGCCGCTCAGTCATCCGCTACAGTGGTTATCCTAATGGGAATGAGTAAGTTATCTGAAATTTGTGAAATGTTTGCACAACACGGAAAGTCAGAAATGCCCATGGCAATTATCCAAAATGGCACCCGCAAAAATGTAAAGTCAGTAGTTGGTACGGTTTCAACCATTATAGAAAAGTCAGTTTCAGAAAATATAGCCAACCCAGCGGTTATTGTGATTGGGGAGGTCGTTAGTCTCAGTGAGCAATTCAATGAACAATTAATAATTAACAATTACCAGTTAACAGAGAGTAATTGAAAACATTAATTAGCATATGAAATACTAATAATTGTTAATTATCCATTGTTAATTGTTAGTTAAAATCCCTTCAACATCGGTTGAAAAATGTCTCTCGTGGGGGCGAGAAGATATGTCAAACTAAATATTTATTAATCAAATATTTAGAAAATTAAAACCATCATGAATACTTTGAACAAACCCTTAGATTCTCTTAAAATTTTCTCTTGGAAAGGCATTCAAATGCAGACTTTCCACATTACATGGATAACATTTTTCTTTTGTTTCTTCGGATGGTTTGGTATTGCCCCTTTAATGAAAATTGTAAAAGATGATTTGGGTTTAACGAAAGGACAGATTGGAAATATTATCATTGCTTCGGTTTCCGCAACCATTTTTGCTCGTCTGCTCATTGGTCGTCTTTGCGATACTATCGGACCAAGATTGGCTTATACAGGACTTTTAGTTTTGGGTTCTATTCCAGTTATGACCATCGGATTGGCCCATAGCTATGAGAGTTTTTTATTGTTTAGATTAGCGATTGGCGTAATTGGAGCCTCTTTTGTTATTACACAATATCATACTTCGGCGATGTTTGCGCCTAAAATCAAGGGAACTGCCAACGCTGTTGCAGGTGGTTGGGGGAATCTTGGTGGAGGTGTTACTAACATGGTTATGCCCTTAGTATTGGCAGCCTTTGTAGGTTTAGGTTATTCAAAACCAGAGGCTTGGCGTTATGCGATGATTATTCCAGGAGCAATGTTATTGGTAATGGCTTTTGTGTATTACAAATTCACAAAGGATACACCGGATGGGAATTATTCAGAAATTGATAGAACAAATACGCCACAAGCAAAAGGTTCTTTCCTTTCTGCAGCCTCTGATTATCGTACTTGGATTTTATTTTTGGCTTACGGAGCTTGTTTCGGCATTGAAATCACTTTTGATAATATTGCCGCTTTATATTTCTCTGAAAATTTCTCTTGCGACCTTAAAACAGCGGGTCTTTTAGCAGGACTTTTCGGATTTATGAATCTCTTCGCTCGTGCCGTTGGCGGAATCGTTGCCGATAAAGTGGGTAATTCTTACGGTATGAGAGGAAAGGGGTGGCTATTGGCTGGTTTCTTAATTATGGAAGGAATTGGCATTGTGCTTTTTGCCCAAACGGGTTCATTAACAATGGCAGTGGTTGCCATGTTAGGTTTTGCGATGTTCTTGAAAATGGCAAACGGAGCAACTTACGCAATCGTACCGTTCATAGACACTAAAAATGTAGGCTCAGTGGCTAGAATCGTGGGTGCAGGGGGGAATTTAGGTGGTGTTTTAGCGGGTTTTCTTTTTAAATCAGAAACAATTTCATATTCAGAAGCATTCCTTTACATCGGTCTTGCAGTAGCTACGGTGGGTGCATTAATCGCTTTGATTAAGTTTGATAAGAAGGCTTTGGCTGTAACGAAAATGGCTTTGGAAGTTGCTTAATTCAGCTTTGAGAAACGAGCGATGAGCTTTGAGTTATATAAATCAGATTTCAGTAAATCTCATAGCTCACTTCTCATAACTCAAAGTTAAACTATAAAAAAACCCAAACGAGATGGGGGTCTCATTCGGGCAAATTGCGCAAACTCTGTTATAAATTTCACAATCAATCACAAAAGTATGAAAAAATTTGACATTTCTAAATTCGCCTTCTTTTTATTTTTGAGTATTTGTACTCAATTCACAACCAAGGCACAGTTCACGCTCACGGGGCAATTACGAACAAGAACAGAAATTAGAAACGGCCTCGGTAACTTAGTACCGATCGATTCTAAATCAGCCGCATTTACGTCGCAAAGAACAAGATTGAATTTTGGGTACAAGTGGGACAGAGTGGTTTTTGGCGCTGCTGTTCAGGATGTTAGAGTATGGGGACAAGACGCTTCGTCTATCTCAAATGCCGATGGTGCAAAATTGATGCTCCACGAAGGTTGGGCAGAAGTGACTTTAGCCAATAAAGCTGATACTACGATAAAATTCAGAACTTTAGATTTATTAACCGTGAAAATCGGTCGTCAAGAATTGATTTATGATGACGTTCGTTTAATCGGAAACTTGGATTGGTTACAACAAGGTCGCCGCCATGACATGATTCTGTTGAAAGCCGTTCATCACGGATGGCAAGTGGATGCAGGCTATGCTTTTGGACAAAATTCGGATGCTTTCGGAACGCTTAGTACAGGTTATGTACCTGCTAACGTTAATGCTTTCACTCGTACATCAACGGGCGTTTTAGTACCAACACCAGCCGGAATTATTCCATTGACAGTGGGCGGTGGAATTGGCGCAAATAGCGTAAAAACGGGTGGAGCTTTGGCATGGATTAACCCTCCATCGACCAACGGAGCCTCGCAAGATTACAAATCTTTCAAGAGCGTATACATTAGCCGTAAGTTTAATCAGACTAAATTTTCGGGACTTTTCTTCCAAGATGATTTTAGTGCTTACCGTTTAGATTCAGTTGGAAGTGCTGCTACGGGTTATGTTTACGGTAGAAGATTTTTACCTTCAAGTACCACCGATGCTTTCGATTATTCACAATCAAGAAGTCGTACTACCTATGGTTTAATGATAAATCATACCTTAGGAAATGCTTCTGGATTCGGTAAAATTGCCTTACAAGGTGCGTGTTACGGACAAACTGGCAAAGACCGTGAAGGAAATGACATGGATGCTTACCATTATACACTGTCAGTAACTTATCAGAAAAGCAAATGGGCATTCACAGCGGGTTACGATGTACTTTCTGGAAATGATGGTTCAAGTGCTACCAATAACTACAAAGCTTCAACGGGATATAATAATCGTTTTGACCCATTGTACGGAACACCACATAGACACTGGGGATACATGGATTACTTCTACGTAGGTACCAATTCACCCGCAGGAGGCTTGAATAACGGTTATTTAAAAGCAAAATATACCAGCAATATGCTAACATTTGGGGTTGATTATCACTCATTTGCCTTGAATAAAGCAACTACTAAAGGCGACGGAACGCTGGTTGGAACGGATTTAGGAAATGAAATTGACTTCTTGTTGAATTATAACATGAATAAATTTACCAATATCGAATTAGGATATTCTGTCATGATGGCAACCGATAACATGACTTTTGCCAAAGGACAAGCAACCACTGATGCAGCCGCAAAAACATTTGACAAAACGGGAACTTGGTTGTATTTAATGGTTAATATTCGTCCAGATTTCTTTTATGCGAAACCTGTGGCGATTAAGTAAATCTATTAAACCTTATAGGTTTTCAAAAACCTATAAGGTTTGTCAAAATCTCTAAAAACTCGATGGGG
>JBBAKY010000129.1:0-10245 GCA_040403295.1 Arcicella sp. | reverse complement strand
ATTAGGTAAATTAGAGATTAGGAATTTGTCCAAATATGAATTAATTAAATATTATAAAAAGTATTTTTGTTGTAATGTTGAGTTAATTTTAAGTTATTTTCTCCCAATCCCTAATTACCCAATCCCTAACCCCCAAATCATGCAAATCACCTTCTTAGGCACTGGTACATCGCAGGGCGTTCCCGTAATTGCCTGTGGGTGCGAGGTTTGCCAATCGCTTGATTTTCGAGATAAAAGATTACGAGTTTCCATCCATATTAAAGTGGACGGAAAAAGTTTTGTTGTGGATGCTGGTCCCGATTTTCGTCAGCAAATGTTGCGTGAACGAATCAAAAATTTGGATGCCATTCTTTTTACCCACGAACACAAAGACCATACCGCTGGACTTGACGATGTGAGGGCTTATAATTTTTTCCAAAAACGTGATATGCCTATTTTCGGACGAAAACACGTTTTAGCGCAAATCAAGCAAGAATTTTACTACGCTTTCACCGAAATAAAATACCCCGGAACTCCCCAAATTACCCTTAACGAAATTCAAAATCAGCCTTTTCGGGTTGAAGGAATCGACATTACTCCCATTGAAGTGATGCACTATAAATTACCCGTTTTTGGATTTCGGATTAAAGATTTTACGTATATTACTGATGTCAATTTTATATCGGATGAAGAAATCGAGAAAATTAAAGGTTCAAAAGTGGTCGTAATCGGTGCTTTACGCAGAGAGTCGCATTTATCTCATTTTACTTTATCGGAAGCCGTAGAAGTTTTAGAAAAAATTGCTCCTGAAAAGGCGTATATTACCCACATAAGCCATCAAATGGGCTTGCATCGTGAGGTTAATGAAGAATTGCCAGCGTTTATACAGTTGGCTTACGATGGATTAATTATCAATTTAGATGAATAATAAAATGAAAAAAACAATTTACTATCTTTCTTTTTTAGCACTGGCAACTTCATGTTCTCAGACAAAAAACACCATTGAAACCATTGATACAACAATCATCACTAAAATTGATACGGTTTCAACGGATACTTCAGTTTCAAAGGTAATGTACATTGAGGATGTGTTAGAATGCGTTGATTTACAAGGACTTGAAAATAAATACGGCGCTAATAATATTGTAAAAATTGATTCGATTGAATCTGGTGAAGGTACTTTTGAAACCACAAAACTTTTCGGAAATACGGATAAAGAAGTTGATATTTATTGGCAAGATGGTCATAAATTTAAACAAATTCAAGATGCAGTAGTAAGAGGTCGATTGGATGAAAACGCTAAATTGAAAAAAAATAGTCCTTGGGTTTCAAAACTTGGTTTACGTATTGGCATGAAAATGTCGGAAGTAATTGCGTTGAACGGTAAAACTTTTACCATTACAGGAATTGGCTGGGATTTAGGGGGAAATGTAGTAAGCTGGGAAGGCGGAAAATTAGCCAATAAAAATGTAAATATTCGATTTAACGATTATTCGGATAATATGGGCGGACTAAAAGAAGCGGAATATAATACGATTATTGGGGATAGAGAATTTGACACAAAACACCCCGCAATCCAAAAATTAAATCCAACGGTTGATGAGTTTTCGGTGTACAAAACTTTTGAAATCACGCCTGCATTGGGTCAGAAAATGACGAAAGAGGTTGAGAAGAAACAGATTAAGCGATAATAATTAGACTACGGATTATACAGATTTTGCGGATTTAATACACTGTTTAAGACAGTTATTTCAACTTCCCGAAAGTAGAAATAACTTTCGGGAAGTTCCCCAATCAAAGATTTTAAGATGAAAATTATTTAGAAACTTATTAAACACTGTATTGAATAAAATTCCGTGTAAATCTGTAAAATCCCTGATATCCGTGGTCTATATTTTTTCTACACTACTAAATTCAAAATCATTACTCCAATAATTCCGACAAACGAGACGATACTTTCCATCATTGACCATGAACGAATGGTGTTTTTAATACTCAAATTAAAGTACTCTTTGAACAACCAAAAACCTGGGTCATTCACGTGAGAAAACATTAAACTTCCAGAACCAATCGCCAGAACCATCAACTCAGGATTTGCTCCTGTTTGTTGAACCATTGGAGCGATAATCCCCGCCGTTGTCAAGCCCGCAACCGTTGCCGAACCCACACATATACGAATAATAGCAGCTACTAACCACCCGATAATCAGTGGGTTAAACGGAAGATTCTTTAACACCTCCGCAATTTCATTACTCACCCCGCTTTCAATTAAAATCTGTTTCAATGCCCCTGCTCCACCAATAATTAAGATAATCATCGAAACATCTTTGACCGCATGCGTATAATAATCCATGATTTTTTTCATCGTAAAACCCATCTTTATACCAAGCGTAAATGTGGCAACTGTCACAGAAATTAACATGACAATTTGTGGGTCGCTGATAAATGTAGTAATTGATTTTAGGGCGGGAATATCCTTTGCATAAATGGCTAAAATGGTGGTGAAAGCCAGTAAAAAAACGGGTAAAAGAGCCGTTAAAAAGCTGTTTAATGTACTTGGTAATTGTTCCTCTGCGAGGGTTTCGTTTTGGAATGTTTTTAAAGGAATTGAGGGGATTTTTTTTAGCGTTGTGGCAAAAAGTGGTCCTCCGATGATAATAGCAGGAATCGCAACGGCAAGACCATATAATAAAGTAATACCCATATTTGCCTGAAACTGAGCAACCAATGCCGCTGGAGAAGGATGCGGTGGTAAGAATCCGTGTGCAACCGATAATGAAGCCAACATCGGAAGACCAACGTACACCGCAGGGAGTTTGTACTGATTAACTACCGAAAAAATCAACGGAATCATCAAGACAAATCCTACATTATAAAAAAGTGGAATACCGATGATAAATCCTGTAAAAACTAAACCCCAATGAATATTTTTTTCTCCAAAAATCCCCATCATTACGGAAGCAATTCGTTGAGCAGCTCCACTTTCAGCAACAATTTTTCCCAACATTGCCCCCAAAACAACCACAATTACCAACGACCCCAACATATCGCCAATGCCTTTTTGAAGTGATTTACCTATATTTTCGAGCGGAATTCCCGTAAAAATTCCTGCAACGATGGAAACCACCAGAAAAGCCAAGAAGGGGTTTATTTTTCCCCAAGTAATTAATAAAACTAAAAGTCCGATACAAAGGGTAATGGTTAGTAATGTCATTTTGGATTATTTTTATGAGTTATAAATCTTTCAAAGCGTGATATACTTTATTGAATTTTCTAAAATTTTCTTGGTAAATATGCTGTAGCTCAGGATTGGGCGTAAATACTTTCTCTTCAAAACCTTGATGATTCGTTTCGATACCTAAAGTCATAAATCCAATGAGAACGGCCCCCCAAGCGGAACTTTCAATGTCTTGTGAAACGGCCACTTTCATTTGAAAAATATCAGCGGTGAGTTGTAGCCAAAAATCATTTTTCGTAAATCCTCCGCTGGTCATAATTACGATTTCTTCACGCTCTTTTTTATCAGGAATTAATATTTCGGTGATGCTCAATAAGCCAAATAAAATCCCTTCCAACGTTGCCCGAACCAAATGGGCTTTAGTATGATTGATGGTAATTCCTAACAATGTTCCTTGGGCGGAGGCATCCCAAATTGGCGCTCTTTCTCCTAATAAATAAGGGACAAAAATTAACCCATCCGATCCCGCTGAAACGGTTTGGGCTTTTACTAAAAGTTCATCAAATGATTCTTCTGATTGCAAAATAGATTCTTTTAGCCATTGTAAAACGACCGCTCCATTATTAACCGCCCCTAATTTAAGGTATTGATTATCAACAAGATGATAACATTGTGTCCGCATTTTTGCATCAATAAAAGGCTTGTCAATCGGTAAACGAACGGCTCCGCTTGTACCGATAGTTAAAGCCATTCTACCTTTTTGCATAGCACCCGTTCCTAAATTGGCTAACGCTCCATCTCCTCCTCCTAAAACTAAAGTATGGTTTTGCAACAAACTTTTAGCCGTATGTTTTGGAGAAACAATGGTTGAAAGTTGGTTTTCATGGATGCCTAAATGATTTAAAATATCAGAATCCCATTGTAGGTTTTCAATATCCATCATGCCCGTTCCCGAAGCCATTGATGAATCTATCACGTATTCGCCCGTGAGATGATGCCAAATGTATTCTTTTATGCTGATAAATTTATGCGTTTTTGCATAGATTTCGGGTTCATTTTCTCGCAACCAAAGAATTTTGGTCATCGGGCAAAATGTATGAATTGGCAGTCCTGTTTTTTTATAAAATGCTTTTCCTAATTCGCTTTCTTTTAGGTTATTTGCAATATCACTCGCCCGATTATCAGCCCATAAAATAATGTCGGTTAATGGATTCCCTTGTTTATCAACGGCAATAACGCTCTGCATTGCCGAACTGAAACTGATAAATTGGGGAGTAATATTTGTGGTAACTTTATTGATACACGCCAAAACAGCCGTTAAAATTTCTAAGGGCTTTTGAATACTCCAGTCAGGTTGAGGATGGTACATTTCATAGCTTATACAGCAATGGTTTACTACATTTCCTTCTTGGGTAAAAACCATTGCTTTGGTGGCAGTTGTTCCAATGTCTATGCCTATATAAAAATGGTTCATTGATTAAAAGTTGGCACGCAGATGAGACTTGCCATTTCATTTTTAAAAATTTATTTCTTCTCAACAGCATGACCGCCAAACTCATTTCTGAGTGCGGCAACTACTTTTCCAGAGAAAGTATCAATCATTTGCGAACGGTAACGCATCATTACGGACATCGCAATTACAGGCGTTGGTACACCCAAATCTAAGGCTGTTTCCAACGTCCATTTTCCTTCGCCCGACGAGTGCATAATGCCTTTGATTGAATCTAATTTTGGGTCTTTCGAGAAGGCATTTTCCGTTAATTCCATCAACCAACCTCTTACCACAGAGCCATGATTTAACATTTTTGCCGTTTTTTGGAAGTCAATATCAAATTCAGAATGTTCAAAAACCTCAAAACCTTCGGCAATGGCTTGCATCATTCCGTACTCAATTCCATTGTGAACCATTTTGGTAAAATGCCCACTTCCCGCTGCTCCCGTGTGCAAATATCCATTTTCTACCGAAATATCTTTGAATACTTTTTCAACGTAAGCAAACACTTCATTTTCACCGCCAATCATCGTGCAAGCACCGTTTAATGCCCCCGAAGTTCCGCCTGATGTTCCGCAGTCCAAGAAATTTATATTTTTGGTTTTAAGGTAATTATAACGTTTTTTAGAATCCTTAAAATTCGAGTTTCCACCGTCAATGATAATGTCGGCAGGATTTAGAAAAGGCAATAATGCTTCAATCACTTTGTCCACAATTTCACCGGCAGGCACCATCAGCCAAATCACTTTTCGGTCACTTAATTGCAGGCATAATTCTTCAATTGAATTACCCGTTTTGATTCCTTCGTCAGCAATTTTTTGAACAAAATCTTGGTTTACGTCATTGGCTACGACTTTGTAACCGTTTCTTTTTAAATTAAGGGCAAGGTTAAAACCCATTTTTCCTAATCCTATAATTCCGATTTGCATATTTCTTTGTTTATAATTAATTCCTCAAAGGTAAAATAAAGACTCCATGTTTTCATGGAGTCTATGGGGTTTGTGTTATTGAAAGGTTGTTTTGTTGTTTTTAGCTGTACTCATTTTCATTATTTATCCCACCAAACTTTGGCATCTAAATCGTCCGCTCCCATTCTTGCAATGGCTTCTTTTACACTTACACCATTGACAGAAATTTCCGAATTTGGATAGGTTAATCTTCTGATAAAAGCACCTTTGATGCTTTTTCCTGGAAATGGATTCGGGGCTAAATTCGGGAAACCACTGCGTCTAAAATTGGCAAATGCTTCTGGCCCATTCAAGAAAGAGGCTACCCAATATTGCGTATTTATTTGTTCCAAACCTGCACTTGCATTATATGGATTTGCTTTTTGATAAGCATCAATAGCAGTGGCAGAAACGGCCGAATTGGCATCGTATAAAGCCATTTGCTCCATGTGTAATTTTACGCCTTTATTAAAAAATGTCTCGGCTGTTGAACCCGTAATCCATCCACGTTGAGCGGCTTCTGCCAATAATAATTGCGTTTGAGCAGCCGTTACCAAGAACATTGGCGAAGTAGTTTTTGCCATTCGAGTTCTGTCCACTTGACTGTAATCATAAAAACTTGCCAATTTTGATTTCGCTACTTCCGTTCCGATTGAACCATTATCAAACCCAAAAGGCATACCGATTTGTAAACTTGGGTCGGTGGTTGCACGAGCCGAAGTTTGGTCATTTCCCGATTTTGCCCCCACGTATCTTAATGCAATTGATTTTAAGCGTGGATCATTCATTTGTTGTAAAAAAGCAACAAATGGAGCACCCAAATAAATATTACTCGATTCTGTCGAATTAAGCGTTTGTCCAAGCGCATTCAAATAATTGGCATCGTGTTTTATGAACGCATTATCAGAATTTGCTTCCATAATTCCTGCTTGAAATGCTTTTTGAACAATTGATTGCGCTTGAGTTAAATCAATTTTAGTCAATCTCATACCTGCACGAAGCAACACAGAATTCCCGAATTTTTTCCAAAGACTCACATTTCCACCGTACAAAATATCAGCAGTTTCAATCGTTTTTGAAGCATCCAAAGCGGCAGTTGCTTCGGTTAATTCTTTGATAATCCCCGCATAAACGGTTTGTTGAGCATCATATTTCGGAAAAAT
Source organism: Arcicella sp. (assembly GCA_040403295.1). Classification (GTDB taxonomy): domain Bacteria; phylum Bacteroidota; class Bacteroidia; order Cytophagales; family Spirosomataceae; genus Arcicella. Next base: position 3,486 of record JBBAKY010000129.1, on the reverse strand, counting down.
TAATTGATTGGTATAGCCTTTCCCAGCCTCTGAGTAAGGAATATCGCCATAAGAATCCGTTAAAACCAAAAAGCTGTAAGACTGTAAAATACGAGCCATATTGTAAAGATTACTTCTGGCGGGTAAACTTTTAGTCGTAGAAATTACGTCGTAAGTATTACGGATGACCGAACGATAATAACGTTGCCAGTTTTGTTGGGTATTATCCCGAATATCTTGATTGAAATTTGCCCCTGCCAAAACGCCCGAATTTGGCGAAACCATTTGCTGAACAATGCCAATTTCATAAAGAATTGTCCCTGTTGGAAACGACGTATTGATTGTAGCATTATTGAGCGTAAAAACGGGATTAATGGATGTTGCAGCAGTTTTATTGACATTCAATTCATCAAACCCTTTATCGCAACTAACCAATAAGCCCCCTAACCCCCAAAACGGGAATAAAAGAATAATTTGTTTAAATATATTTTTCATTTTATAATTATTTTCAAGACCTTAAAGTCAATTTTATCTGTTAAAACTTTTGTATTCGATAAAAAAATCTGCGTAAATCTGCGTTACGCAGTATCTGCGTTATCTGTGTTCCATCAATTGCGAAGCAATCTAAAACTTAGCATTCAAATTAAACCCGATGCTACGAGTTGTTGGCAAACCAGTTGACTCCATACCCACCAAATTATCCGATGAATAACCAAATGAATCAGGATCAATATTTGGAACCCATTTCTTAATCAAGAAAACATTATTGGCTGTCAAACTCAATTTTAAAGCTTTCACAGGGAATGATTTAGGTAAAAACTTACTCAAATCATAACCTGCTGTAATCTGACGTAGTTTCCAATATCCTCCATTATACACCACAGGTTCAATAATTGCTTGTGAACGAACCACCGACCAATAATCTTGAACAGGTGCTTTAACCGTATTTGGCTCACCTTTTTCAGTTACGCCAACGCCCAAAACTCCACCTTCACGACCTTCCAAAGTCATTTGGTGCAAACCGTGACGAACGGCGTTGAAATTTGTACCCGAAAGCATCATGTTTCCTAATTTGAAATCAATTAAGAAAGAAAGTGTTAAGCCTTTATAATTAAATGAATTGGTGATTCCGCCCATCCATTTTGGCAAAGCACTACCGTAAGAAATCAAGTCATTGGTTCTCAAAGGAATACCATTTGTTCCAAAAATCATTTGTCCTTGGTCATTTCTCTTAAAGCCAAAACCATAAATTTGCCCCATTTCTTGCCCTACAATTTGGCGAAGTTCACCGTTGAAAACGTGCGTTCCCGTCGTAATTCTTTCGCCTTCTTTATCGGTTGTCAAACTTAACACTTTCGTAATATTATAAGAACCATTTACGGTTACATTCCATTGAAAGCTGTTAGTTTTTACGGGCGAAAATGCCAATAACATTTCTAAACCATTGGTTTGACTTTTTCCACTATTAATTAAGGAATTGGTAAAACCCGAAGCATCCGAAACTTGAGCCGATACAATTTGGTCGCTCGTAACTTTACGATATGCAGCCAAATCAATCGAAAGACGATTTTGGAATAATTTTAATTCTAAACCAATTTCCGACTCTGAAGTACGCATTGGTTTCAGATTTGAATTAGGAACAGTTGCCCCCGAAGAACCACCAATGGGCTGTGGACTTCCCGCTGGATTGGCGAATAAGTTGGCATTGATGGCATAAAATAAATTATTTGAATATGGTGATACGTCAGTATCGCTACCAACCTCAGCATAAGCAACCCGCAATTTTCCAAAACTCAACCAACTCGGAATGCTTGAAAGCGATTGAGAAAACACGTAACTTCCTGATATAGAAGGATATAAAATACTTCTATTTTCTTTAGCAAGTGTTGAAAACCAATCATTTCTGGCAGTAACGTTTACAAATAGAAAGTTTTTGTAAGAAAATTCACTCGCTCCGTAAATTGAATTTACCGCTCTTTCGGATAATCCATAAATTGGATCTTTTACCCGTCCGTTCATCACCGTGTAAAGGTCACGAACTACAAAATCAGTTACTTGAACTGAGTTTACATCAGAACGACGGTACATTTGATTGCCTCCCACGTTTAAATCAATGCCAAAATCGCCAAAAGTTTTGTTCGCAGTTATTAAAATATCGGCATTGGTTTCTCTAAATCTGCGGGATTCTTGGGTATAAACGCCATTTACAAAACCAACTGGAGCGGGTCCAAGTGAGGCTTGTCCCGTTGGAAAATTGTTGTAATCTTGGTCACGTGACCAATAATCCTGACCAATTCGCCCTTGAACGGCAAGCCAATCTAATAATTTATATTTTACCGAAACATTACCAAAAATTCGATCACGGGTAATATTTTGAAATTGTTGTGAAAGTGTGAAATAAGGATTCGTTCTATTTTTAAATCTTGAATAAACGTACTCATCGCCATTGGCATCAAATTTCTTGGCTTCCAACAAATCAAAAGGCATTGAGTTTGCCATATTGTAAACAGAAGTAGGAATAGAATTATCCTGATTAGCAATGTTTGGAGGGTTTTTATTATTCTCATTTGAATAATTTACGTTTCCAGCAATGCTTAATTTTTTAGAAATATCATACGCATAACCCAAGTTTATCGTCTTGCGATTGAAGGAGTTATTTGGCACAATTCCCTTATTATCCATGTTGGCAAACGACAGCGTAAGTCCCCCTTTTTCGGTAGTTGAAGAAATAGAAACGGTATTGGTAAAGTTTGTTCCATTTCTAAAAAACTTGCTAATTCTATTATAAACGGGTTCGTAAGGAACAGTTACGCCATCAAAAAGTACTTGCGTCATGCCCGGCTGAAATTTTTCTCCAAACGACCATTGCCCCGAAGTTGGGTTGGCAGTGGTTGGGCGAATTCCGTTTTCACCTTGACCATAAACGTATTGATAATCCGTAAAATCCAAAGGCGTATCATTGGTAAAATTTGAGTTAAACGAAACGCCAATTCCTCTTGAATCGCCTTTTGTTTTGGTCGTAATCATAATCACGCCGTCTTTTGCACGAGAGCCGTAAAGTGCGGCTGCGGTTGCTCCTTTCAAAACGGTCATACTTTCAATATCATCGGGATTGATACTCGAAAGTCCATCGCCCCCATCGGACGTATTTCCACCGCCACGAACCCCAATTGAGTTATCAGCCGCTGCGTTTCCTGGGTTCGTTCCAAAGTTGGTATTATCAATTGGAATACCATTTACAACGATTAGGGGGCTATTTTGTCCAGAAATTGAACTTTGTCCTCTGATTCTAATTTTGGATGTTCCCGCAGGCCCCGTTCCCAAAGGAGAAATATTTACCCCCGCAATTTGTCCTTGCAAAGCGTTCATAAAATTGGGCGTTCTGTTTTCAGTTAAGGCCTCACGATTGATGGTAGAAACAGAATACCCCAATTTCTTTGCATCTTTTTTGATACCCAAAGCTGTTACAACAATTTCCTCCAAATTCTGATTATCTTCCACCAAGGT
>JBBAKY010000128.1:0-10388 GCA_040403295.1 Arcicella sp. | reverse complement strand
GCGTTGAGAATAATTTCCGCCCAAATCAAATCTTCGGGCGTGGTTATTTTTATATTTTCGTAATTTCCTTCAATTAAATTAATTTCAAATCCTGCGTGTTCTGCCACGCTTGCATCGTCCGTAAAAGTGCTTAATTCTTCGGTTTCAAAGGCTTTTTTTATCAGCGGAATCTGAAAAGTTTGAGGTGTTTGAATGAGCCTCACCGTTGAACGGTCGACTGCTTGACCATTTACTCTCACTGAATCTTTAGAAGAAACACTCACAATTGCTGTTCCTTTGACGGCAGCAATTTTAAAACTTTCATTAATAATATCCACCGAAACAAAAGGACGTACACCATCATGAATCGCCACAAGTCCTTCATTATCAATTATTTGCAAACCATTTAATCCTGATTGAAATCTGGTTTTGCCGCCTTTCACTAATTGATGCGAAACGGTGGTATATTTTGAACAAAGCGTTTCCCAAAATTCAAATTGCGTTTCAGGAAGCACCAAAATTATTTCTATGTCAGCATCTGCTTCTTTAAATCGTTTCAAAGTGTGCATTAAGATTGGCAATCCTCCCACTTCAATAAATTGTTTGGGAATAACACTTTTCATCCGACTTCCAGAGCCACCTGCAACGATTATTGCATATTTTTTTGTCATATTTTTTTACTGTAACTCGAAATACTATTTCGTACTACCATACTTAATTGCCCACAAGAGCCTCCCATAAAATCTCCACGGGATGTTTGGCTATTCTGCCCGTTCCATCTTTTATTTGGTGTCGGCAACTGGTACCTGGAGCCGCAATAATTACATCCTCCGCTTGTTTTCTAATGGTTGGGAAAAGCACCAATTCACCAATCTGCATGGATATGTCGTAATGTTCTTTTTCATAGCCAAAAGAACCCGCCATTCCACAACAACCCGATGGAATTAATTGCACTTCATAATTCTCGGGCAAAGATAAAATCTTCTTGGTAGGAACCATGGAAGAAAGAGCTTTTTGATGACAATGTCCGTGCAGTTTTATTAATTTTTTCTCCTTCGTAAAAAGGTCTTTGGTAATCATTTTCTTATCGACTTCTTGCGCTAAAAATTCGTCAATCAAGTAACAATTTTCGGCTACTCTTTCCGCATCTGCTTTTAAGTAAAATGGTACTAATTCAAGATATTCATCTCGCAAAGTTAGAATGGCAGATGGCTCAATTCCCAAAATTGGTGAATTATCTTCTAATGCCTCCACAAGCATTCTAACATTCTGAATTGCAATGCGTTTTGCATCTTTTACCAAACCTTTTGAAAGATACGTTCTGCCACTTTCAAGGTGTTTGGGTATATGAACTTCGTAGCCCAAAGCTGTCAACAAATGAATGGCTTTTTGACCAATTTCGACATCATTATAATTGGTAAATTCATCACAAAATAAAAATACCTTTCCTTTCGGGCGACGCTTCCCAAGATTTATACGAGAAAAATGTATGCTATTTTTTTCTCGCTTTTTCTGAATGGTAATTCTATCTTCTTGCCATTTTCTCAGCGTTATATTTCCAAGTGTTGGAATTGACCTTTGAGGCGCAAATCCTAAGATTTTTTTGACAATATTCGAGGTAAAAGTATTCTTTACAAAAAAGTTATAAATTCCTGGAAAATTGGAAGCTATTGCTTGTGACTTCGTAAAATTACCAATCATTTTTGTCCTGAAAGGCACGCCATGTTCATCGTAATAATGCTGAAGAAATTCCGCCTTCATTTTACCCACATCAACTTTTGAAGGACATTCTGATTTGCAACCTTTGCAGGATAAACACAAATCCATCACTTCCTTAATTTCTTCGTGATCAAAACGATTTTCTTTGTCTGAATCCGTTAAAAAACTTCGTAAAATATTAGCTCTTGCCCGAGTGGTATCTTTCTCTAAACGAGTAGCCATATAACTCGGACACATCGTTCCGCCCGTAACTTCTGTTTTCCTGCAATCGCCCGAACCCGAACATTTTTCTGATAATCGAAGAATTCCCTCTTGGTTTGTAAAGTCAAAATAGGTCTCAATTTCTGGAATAATTTTGCCCGCCTCATACCTCAAAAACTCGTTCATTGGCGGTGTATTGATGATTTTATTGGCATTAAAAACATTTTTAGGGTCGAAGATTTGTTTCACTTCTTTCAATAAATCATAAATTTCTGACCCTAAAACATATTCAATAAATTCTCCTCTCAATCGTCCGTCACCGTGTTCTCCACTTAAAGAACCGTTATATTTTTTAACTAATTCGGTTGTTTCTTTCAGAATTGTTCTGAATAATTCCTTGCCTTCAACCGTCTTCAAATTAATCATTGGTTCAACGTGTAATTCGCCCGCTCCTGCGTGGGCATAATACGAAGCATTTGTATCGTGCCTTTTCAAAAGTTCTTGTAAATCAGCAATATAAGCGGGCAAATCTTCGGGAGAAACCGCACAATCTTCAATTAAATTGACGGGTTGGGTATCGCCTTTTAAGTTACGAATTAAGCCCAAACCTGCCTTTCTAACGTCCCAAGCTGGTATTGTATCTTTTCCTCTAACAACGGGATAAGCGTATCCAATTCCTTCTTTTTGCAAATCGGTAATGACTAAATTGATATTTTTATTGAGTTCTTCTTGGGTTTCAGCCATGAATTCTACCATTAAAATGGCAGCGGGATCACCTTCAATAAAAAAGCGATTTTGGTCGTATAAATGATGACCTTTGGTAAAATCTAAGATGTATTTGTCCACCAATTCCGAAGCCATTGGTTTATGACGAAGCACCACCAAATTAGCTTGCAAAGAATCTTGAATGGAATTACAATGAATACAAATTAATGCTATTTCTTTGGGAGGAAGTGGAATCAAATTGAGTTTTGCTTCGGTGATAAATGCCAAAGTCCCTTCCGAACCTGAGAGTAATTTACAGAAATTAAAGTGCTTGTTTGAATATTGGTTGAATAGCTCATTATCGCTCAGCATATCCAACGCATAACCCGTATTCCTGCGAGTGAGGGACTTTTTAGGATATTTTTTCTCAATGGTTTCTTGAATCAGTGGATTATTGAGAATCTTGAAAACTTGTCCGTATAATTTACCTTCTAATGAATCTTGATACGCCTTTTTGAAAAATTCTTCTTTTGAAATATCCGAAAAAATGGTTTCAGAACCATTGCTCAATAAAACTTTGGCGGATAATAAATTACTACGTGTATCTCCCCAAACTATCGAATGCAAACCACAAGAATTATTGCCAATCATACCGCCAATCATGGCTCGGTTGGATGTAGAAGTTTCGGGTCCAAACATTAATCCGTAAGGTTTTAGAATGACATTCAGATCATCCCGAATCACGCCTGGTTGAACGCTGACCCATTTTTCTTCGGCATTAATTTCTAAAACTTTATCAAAATATTTTGAAATATCCACCACAATTCCTTTTCCCACCACTTGTCCTGCCAAGGATGTTCCCGCTGAGCGTGGAATGAGTGTAATCTGATGCTCATTCGCAAACTTTATCAACAACTTTAAATCAGCATTATCCTTAGGAATAGCAACTGCCAAAGGCTTTTCTTGATAAACCGAAGCATCCGTTGAATACAGAATTTTTTGAGCATTGTGGCTCGGAGAATTATCAAAGAAAAGCTCGCCTACAAAAGATTCTTGTAGGATTTTAAAGTCTGTGATGGTTATTTTTGAGGACATATTTCATTTTTTAGCTTTAAGCTATGAGCATTGAGCTATGAAGATTTTCAGTGGTATGTTATTAAAAATTGTAACATCAAGCAGTCAGCTCATTGCTCAAAGTTCAGTGCACAAATTCTACTTGTAAAATTAGGTTATTGCCACTTAAATCAACAATTTATGAAAACTTTATTTCCAATCTTAATGCTATTCTGCCTTTCAGCCCATTGATAAACTCCTTTGGTCATTTCCTTGTTGTGTGTAAAGAATTGATATTCTAAATTTATATTTCAAAAGCTGTAAACTTTGAGCAAAAGAAAACTCAAAACTTAAGTCTAACAGCTAAGTGCTCACGGCTAAAAGCTAAAATAATTATGAAATTTCTTCGACAACTTTTTGAAAGTATCCGTTTTGCTTGGCAAGCCTTGATGAGCAATATCTTGCGGACTACGCTCTCGCTTTTGGGCGTTACGATTGGTATATTTTCAATTGTGGCCGTTTTTACCTTCGTTGATTCCATGAATATGAGTATCAGCAATGAAATTGATTCATTCGGGAAAGGCGTAATTTATGTGGGTAAATGGCCATGGGTTTTTAGTAATAATTTTCCTTGGTGGAAATATATGAATCGTCCGAGCACAAAATATAGTGAATATAAATACTTGGCGGAAAACGTTAGGAATGCCCAAGCAATTTCTATTCTGGATGGCAGAATGACAACCCTCAAAAACGGAAATAATAGTATGGAAACTCGTTTGACGGGCGTGAGTTATGACTATAATAAAATTTCGGAAGTACCCATTGAATATGGACGTTATTTTTTAACCAACGAAACTGATAACGCTGCTTTTGCGGTGATTTTAGGGGCGGAAGTAAAAGAGGCTCTTTTCCCAAATATTGGTGATGCGGTTGGACAAACCATGAAAATTAATGGTATCAAGTTCAAAGTAATTGGCACCATGCACAAGAAAGGAGAAGATTTATTAAGTTTTGGCGGTTCGCCCGACCAAAGAGCGTACATTCCTTATACTTCCTACTCAAGTCTATTTCAGAAAGACGAACCCGAACCAGATATTGCCATGAAGGCTTTTGATTCCGACAAAGGGCAAGAAGTTTTGGAAGGAGAAGTTACTGGCTTGATGCGCAGTAGAAGAGGGTTAAAACCCGTTCAAGAAGACAATTTTTCCATCAATCGTTTAGATGGATTGACGAAATTCTTTGATGGGATATTTTCAAGTTTGAATATTGGCGGAATATTTATTGCGGGATTCTCTTTATTGGTGGGCGGTTTTGGAATTGCCAATATTATGTTTGTATCGGTAAAAGAAAGAACCCATATCATCGGAATTCAGAAATCTTTGGGCGCAAAAAATTATTTTATCTTATTCCAATTCTTGTTTGAAGCGGTATTTTTGAGCTTAATTGGCGGTTTGGTAGGTATATTTTTAGTCTGGCTAATGTCCTTCGGAAATTTTGGTTCACTGAAACTGATTCTTACTTATTCAAATATGATAAAAGGAATTATTACTGCTTCGGTCATCGGAATTATTTCAGGAATTGTTCCTGCATGGTTGGCCGCAAGACTCGACCCCGTGGTGGCTATTCGGTCTAAATAGGGATTGGGGATTATTCAATTAGGGATTGGGTAATTCTGGAAGCCTAATCCCCAATTACCCAATCCCTAATTAACTAAATGTTAATACCCAATCGAAGTATCATCTGCTCGCACATCAGAACCACCTTCATAAGAGCCATCGGGTAAAACCAAAATACAATCCATTCTACCAATCGTATTTTTCTGAGCATCAATTTTATACCCTTTTTCTCTCATTCTTTTCAACGTTGGCTCCGTGAAACCACCTTCTTCAAAAGTAGTACGGTCGGGCAACCATTGATGGTGAAAACGGAAAGCATCCACCGCTTGTTGCATCGTCATTCCATGTTCAACTACATTCAAAAATACTTGAAAAACGGATGTAATAATTGTTGACCCACCAGGTGTTCCTAAAACCATTTTCAATTTACCATTTTCCTCCACAATCGTAGGTGTCATGGATGATAACATTCTTTTGTTGGGAGCGATGGCATTCGCTTCATTGCCAATTAATCCGTAAGAGTTGGGAACGCCAAGTTTGACTGAAAAATCATCCATTTCATCATTCATTAAAAATCCTGCACCATCCACTACCACTTTACTTCCGTACGAATTATTTAAGGTTGTGGTAATTGACACGGCATTCCCTTCTTTATCGACAAAAGATGAGTGCGTAGTTTCGATACTTTCATATCCCGCAATTTTTCCTGCTTTAATATTTTCGCTCAAAGTTGCCTGCGAAAATTGAAAATCCTCCCAACGTTTTTTAAGGAATTCCTGACTTAAAAGTTCTTTTTGTGGCACTTTTACAAAATCTGGATCTCCTAACCAAGTAGAACGGTCGGCAAAAACACGGCGTTCGGCTTCAATCATTACTTGCGTTGTCGAATCGGTATGCCATCCCCATTTTTTAAGCGGATAAGGCTCCACATATTTCAATAATTGTACCAAAGCAATTCCTCCACTTGATGGTGGTGGCATTGAAATAACTTTCAAATTATGGTAATTTTCAATGATCGGTTCACGCCAAGTAGCTTTGTAATTATCTAAATCTTTTTGGGTAATAATCCCCCCTCCTCTTTTCATTTCTTCCAACATCAATCGGGCTGTTTCTCCCTCATAAAATCCTTTTCTGCCTTGTTCTTGAATTCTACGAAGCACTTTGGCCAAATCTTTTTGGATTAACAGTTCGCCCTCTTTCCAAGTAATTGTATCAGGTTTTACAAAATAAGTGTTGTTTGGATTATACTTCACAAATTCAGGCTTTGTTCTATTTAATCCTCGGGCTTCACGCATGGTTAGTTTCACCCCATTTTCAGCTAAATCAATGGCCGGTTGCAAAATTTGTAGCCATGTCAATTTACCAAAACGTTTGTGTGCTTGTTCTAATCCATCCACTGAACCTGGCGTTCCACTGGCGGTGTGTCCGTACCAACTCAATTGACCAGGCTTTACGTCGCCTTTTTCATCCAAATACATATCTCTACTGGCATTTTCAGGGGCTTTTTCACGATAATCAAGCGTATAAGATTTACCATCTTTATCTCGATAAACTAAAAAACCACCTCCACCGATATTTCCAGCCGCAGGATGAACTACCGCCAATGCAAATTGCGTGGCTACGGCCGCATCGATGGCATTACCACCCATTTTTAAAATGTCTACTCCTACTTGTGAGGCAGCGGGATGAGTAGCGGCAATCATGCCATTTTTTCCATAAACGGAAGGCTTTTTACCTGCAAACGGCGAAGCATTTGGGTCTTCATTTGAAAACTGATAAAAACCTAAATTTTCATTTGGTTTATTACTGAAACCTGTTTGAGTGATCTTTTGCGTAGTTTTACAAGAAACAATTGTAAAATATAATCCCAGTGTTAAAAGAGTGGTAATTTTTGGAGATAGTAATTTCATGTGATGAAGTTTTTATTTTGAAATTACAGAATGAAATTCGTTTAAGCAAACAAATCATTTAACAGTAGGCGTAAATTTAGGCTATTGGGGGGTTTAAACTTTTATGAATACCAATCATGTTTTGTATACCTCAAAACACCAAAACGCCTTGAATCACAAAATTCAAATTTCCTTGGATAATTAGATTAAGTGGCTTGTTCATAATTGGGTCAACTTGAATGGTATGACCTGGCTTTATCGTCATTGAATGGTAGTTTTGGGGAAAACAATTACAATCCCAGTTTTCCGTTTTTTGCCATGATCCAGATTGTAAACTTTGGACATTGAAAGTTTGTGCCAATTTAGGTGTTGATACTTTTAAAAAAGAAGGCTGATTGATGGCGTTCATCCAAAGATTTGCCGCAGAAATTAAACCTTGATTTCCAAAGTGTAAACCATCAGGACGTTCACTTGTGGGATTGCCCGCACCGTTATCAATAATCACATCAAGATCTGGACCTGAAAAATTATTGGGTTGCGAAGCCACAAATGCTTGGGTATTTCTTGCATCAAATTTCAAGGGAAATGGCGGTGGATATTGCCCATGATCAAGTAAATAAGAATCTGTGGCAATCATCCAAGCCAAATTTGGAATTTTACTATCTATCCTGCTTTGAGCAATGTATCCTTGCATCCAAAACTGAATATCCGTTTGTGAATCGTTCCTTTCATTGACCCCTTGAAGGCACAAAACTCCCCGAATACCCGTCAGCGGAACGTATAATTGTAGCACGTTTTCTAAATTAATATAAGGCATTTTGATGGCTGATTTTATAAAACCGTGGTCAAAAAGAATACCTTGTGATGCTTTATACCAATGTTCACTTTTTGTTCCACCAAAAGCAGTGCCATATAACATAATTGGTACGTTCAATTTACGACTTAAAGAATCTCCAACAATGCTCCAAAACCATGGGTTTGGACAAAATGGAGCAATTCCAGCCGTTCTGGTTACTTTTGAAAATGCTAAAACGGGTAGAAATTGAGCATCCCCAGTTTGTAAATATTTACACCAAAGTGAATCAGAACTTTTGGCGGGCTGAAAAGGCATTGTACCATTACAACTGGGTTCTTTTCCAACGGCGATGCAGCTCACTCGGTCGTCAGTTGCATCAGGGCCTGTTTGTCCATAAGCACCTCCTTGTGCGTTTGAATGTCCAACATACACGAAAACTTCACCAATTCCAACTCTTTGAACAATCAAAGTATCAATAACAATTACATTATTTTTGATGGCTCGCATTTGTAAATCGTACCATCCACCTTTCACGGAAATTGCCCCAGAAAAGAAATTAACGGGATTTTGTTGAACAACTTGCCAAGGAGTTGCCACAATTGTATCCAAGCGAGCCTGTTCAGTTCGGGGTACTAAACGAGCCTCAATTCTATCATAAGTTGTTTTGATGTGACCCGCAATATTCAAACTCGCTTGGTTAGCGTTATTTCGCTGAATCACTGCCCGAGGCACAGGAAAACTGAGGGAGATTTGTCCCTGCGCTAAGAAAGTGGATATAGACAATAAAAATATCTCAAAAATAATTTTCTGAGAATACAAAAGCTTTGTATAACATTGTTCCTTGAAAAAAAGGAAATAATGCTTCACAATTAGTGACGCAAACACAATAGATTTCATGCAAGAAACTCTTATAGATTATTGTGAAGAACCTGCAAAGAATTGAAATTTATTACCAAGAAGCGATGTCTTTCATAGGATTATCGATTTAACAAAGACAATAAGATGAAGTACCATATCAAAGACACAGCGTGTTTCATAAACCTATTAAAATTAGGCTGAAAATTATTGAAAGTGTTTCGTAAATAAAATCGTAAAAAAGATAAAAGAAGTGTTAAAGAAATGAATACTTGCTATAAATGTGGTTGGTAATATTTACTGCCAATGGGGTAATAACAAACAACGTAAAGCATTTAATTTCGATAAACGACTTAATTCAACTGAACTTAGTTTCAATTTCAATAAATTGAAGCACTCAATTATCAAGTTTAAATATTCATTTTAAACTACACAAAGTTATCAAATTAAAACTTTGGTCTGACGAAGTGGTAAGTATTAATTATATTCGCAAAATATAATTTTGTATTCCTGTGAAAAAATTTACCAATATATATCTTACGCTTTTTTTTCTACTGATTTTACTTCAATCAAGAGGGCAAATTGGGGGAAATAACAGTCTTACCTTCTTAAATATTCCGTCTAACCCAACAATTTCTGCATTGGGAGGAATCAATATTTCAAAATCTCAAAAAGACCCGAACGCTTTTATTCAAAATCCTGCCTTATTAGATACGGCTGATAACAACCTTTTGGGCGTAAATTTTCTTCCCTATTTAGCAGGTGTTAGATATACTTCGGTTGCTTTCGTCAAAACCATTAAAAAACAACCATTCGGACTTGCAATTCAACACATTGACTACGGCGATTTCCAACAGACCGATGCCGCAGGAAATATTTTGGGTAAATTTTCATCAAGCGACAATGCCATTACCCTTTCTTATGCACGCAGACAAGGAAATATCACCTTTGGGGGAAATCTAAAATTTGCAAATTCAGTCATAGAAAGCTATTCCGCTTCAGCCATTCTGCTTGATTTTGGGGGTATTTTTAAACATCCAATTCAAGAGTTGACCATTGGAATTGCCATTAAAAATATTGGCATGAGATTGAAAAATTTTACGCCTTCGGATAATCCCGATTTACCATTGGATGTACAAATGGGCATTACTTTTAAACCAAAATATATGCCCGTTCGTTTCTCTTTAACAGCTCATCATTTATATAAATATGATATTGCATACTTAGATAAAACCATCGTTAAAAAGGATTTAAGTGGTAATATTATCGAAAATAAAATCAACACGATTGATAATTTAGGCCGTCATTTCATCATCAGTGCTGAATTGCTACTGAGTAAAAATTTCAATTTCCTTTTGGGTTATAACCATCTAAGAAACCGTGAATTAAGCCAAGTAAATATAAGTGGATTTTCAGGGTTTTCAGTAGGTTTCTTATTCAAAACAAAATTTATCGACCTCTCTTATTCCTACGCTGGATACAATACAGCAGGAAATTTGAATAGTTTTGGATTAGTTTGTGATTTAGGAAAAATTATCAAGTAAATTTGTTTTTAGCTATTAGCTTTAGGCTTTT
>JBBAKY010000127.1:0-10501 GCA_040403295.1 Arcicella sp. | reverse complement strand
ATATATTTATCATGAAAACGGGTATTGCACCAGCGAATGCCGCTCGTATGCACGGATATATTGGACTAACACTCTATGAAGCTACCAGTGTAGGTTCTCTCCAATACCAATCATTAGCCAAACAGCTCAATGGATTTGACAATCCGCCCGTGGCTCCTAAAACGTTATTATGGGATGTGGTGGCTGACGAAGCGATGCACGCCGTAACTGACAGTCTATTTTCATATTTATACGCAAACATTAGTGGATATAACTATGTAAAAAATGCCTTGGATACCTTACAAACAAAGCATAAAAACTATTTCAAAACCCGTTATAAAAACCCTAAATCGATGGATGAATCAATAAAATTTGGGCGTTTAATGGCAAATTATATTTATCAATACTCTAAAACTGATGGTGGATATCGGGCAAGCATAGAAGAAACTGTGGCTCGTGATTATACGCACTACGACAGTCCAGTAGGTTCTTCTTGGGATGATACAAAAACCAAAGCAAGAATTTCAATTCAACCTAATTGGGGAAAAAACCGCACTTTCATTAAGGATATTTATGCCCAAACCAAGCCCGCAGACCCAATTTTATTCTCAAAAGAACAAAATTCAGATTTTTATAAACAGGCCATGGAGGTCTATGAAATCTCTCGAACTTTAACTTTTGAGCAACACTTAATCGCTGAATATTGGAGAGATGATGCCAGCGTCACGTATACACCTGCAGGACATACTATCCATATTTTGGTTAATGCACTTGAAAAAGAAAAAGCTTCGTTGGATAAATTCGCTTATGCCTACGCAAAAACGGGCATTGCGCTCAACGATGCTTTTGTTTGTTGCTGGGAAACAAAATATTTGACCAATTGTATTCGACCAATTACATATATCCAAGAAGTGATTGACAAACGCTTCAAACCGTCTTTTTTAACGCCTGCTTTTCCAGAATATACCTCTGGACATTCAACTCAGTGGGGAGCTTCGGCAGAAATTTTGAGTTCTATTTTCGGAAATGAATACGCTTTTACTGACCAAACGGACTATTTACGGGATAAATTAGTACCTCGACATTTCAAAAGTTTTAACGAGGCAGCCCAAGAGGCTTCAATGTCTCGGATGTATGGAGGTATCCATTTTCGTCAGGCTTGTGATATGGGTTTGGAACAGGGCAAAAGAATTGGGCGAAATGTGAATAAATTGAAATGGTTTAGGTAAATTCCTACTGAATCCTCCCGTTTCTAATAATCTCAAAACCAATATTTTACGTATGTTTTTCCATAAAACAAACCGCTTGAGAATCGAATAAAAACTTTTATTCCGTGCACGTGTCACAAATTTTAAAATCTCAAACGACCTGTAAAAGGGAAAAATACACGCAAATGCTGATTTTGTTGATTATGCTATTATCTTGCAGCTCAACAGAAAAAAATAATGCTATCCTTCCTGACACTATGAATAACGATAATTCTAAACGAACTTTCTTGGCACTCGGCGATTCTTATACCATCGGCGAAAGCGTGGATGAAAAAGACCGTTGGAGTATGCAACTGATTGATTTGCTAAAAACTGAATTCAATTTCACAAAACACGAAATAATTGCCCGAACCGGTTGGACAACTTCAGAATTGACCCAAGCCATCGAAGCAAAAAATCTTACTGACCAATTCGATATCGTATCTTTATTAGTTGGCGTAAATAATCAATATCGAGGACAAAGTCTGGAAAGTTATCGAACTGAATTTAAACAATTATTAAATATCAGTACAAAATTTTCCAAAAATGATGCGAAACCAGTAATGGTTTTATCCATTCCAGATTGGGGAAAAACGCCTTTTGCCAAAGGTCAGAATAAAGAAAAAATTGCTTCTGAAATTGATGGTTTCAACAATGTGGCGAAAGAAGAATGTAAAAAAGTGGGCATCGTTTTTATTGATATTACAGAAATTACTCGTAAAAATACCGATGCGTCCATGTTCGCTTCGGACGGATTACATTATGCTGGAAAAATGCACCGACTTTGGGCATATGAAGCTTTAGAAACAGCGAAGAAGATTTTGAAATAATGATGTATTTTGCTTAACTTGTAGAACGTAATAAAACACGGATTAAACGGATTTGACACAGATAATTATAATCCGTATCAAATCCATTTAATCCGTATTTGATTTAAAATCGTTAACTATGCAAGAAATCAATATTGACCAAGCCAGTCAAATTCGTCAGGGTGAAGAATTAAACCGTATCGTTCTGAATAACTATTTAAAATCACAAAACCCTGATTTTGAAGAAATTACAGAAATTACTCAGTTTTCGGGAGGATATTCCAATCTAACGTATTTGATAAAAACTGATTCAAAAGAATACGTTTTGCGTCGTCCACCATTTGGAGCAAATATAAAATCTGCCCACGATATGGGGCGTGAATTTAAGGTTTTGTCATTGTTGAAACCGCATTATCCTAAAGTGCCTCAGCCCGTTATTTTTTGTAAAGATGAATCAATTATGGGCTGTCATTTTTACATGATGGAACGAGTAAAAGGCGTGATTTTCAGAGGAAAAGATGCGATGAAACTCCAAATTCCAGCCCAGAAAATGCGGCAATTATCTGAAAATTTGATTGATAATTTGGCAGATTTACATTTATTAGACATTGAAAAAACAGGGTTAATCAATCTCGGAAAACCAGAAGGCTATGTGCTTAGACAAGTAGAAGGTTGGATTGGCAGATACGAGAAATCTCAGACCGATGAAATTCCTGCAATGGTGCAAACCGCTACTTGGTTAAGAGCAAATATGCCTCGTCTACAAGCGCCCGCCTTCCTACATAATGACTATAAATATGACAATGTATTGTTGAATCCCGATGATTTAACGGAAATTCTGGGTGTATTGGATTGGGAAATGTCTACCGTTGGCGACCCATTGATGGACTTGGGTGCCAGCCTTGCTTATTGGTGTGAATCGGGGGATGGAGATTTCCTCAAATCATTCAATATCACATGGTTAGAAGGAAATTTAACCCGAGATGAAGTAGTTGAACGATACGCTAATAAAACAAAAAGAGATGTTTCGGATATGCTGTTTTACTATGTTTTTGGGCTTTATAAAAACATCGTAATCATGCAACAAATCTACGCAAGATGGAAAGCAGGATTAACGAAAGACCCCCGTTTTAGCGGATTAATTTATGGGATTCATGAATTATCAAAAATGGCTATTCGGGCCATTGAGCGAGGAAAAATTTAGGTAAATTATTAGACCACGGATTGTACAGATATAACAGATTTACACGGATTTCTTTAATTAGTAGTTTCATAAATTTTTTGATTAAACATTTGGTAAATCTTTTAAAAAAATCTGTGTAAATCGGTCGAATCTGTACAATCCGTGGTCTAATATTCTATTTCCAAAATTCTGCATCTCGAATTAACATCAGCGCAATTCCCAATACGATTCCTGACAATATTAAATTCCAATCGTGCTTTTTAACCCTGAAAATATCTAACAATAACGAGCTGATTGTCAGTATAATAACCACAATTACCAACTGCCCCAACTCCAATCCAATATTAAAAGCAAGCAGCGGTTGCCAGATGCTTTCTTCCTTTCCTAAAAGACTTCTCAGGTAATTAGAAAAACCCATTCCATGAATTAATCCAAAAATCATTGCGATAGGATAGCGAAAAAAAGAAGGCGTTTCAATATCTGAAGAATATTCGGCTGATTTGTGGTAAAAGTTAATGAAACAAGTCAAAAAGATGGTTATCGGAATCAATAATTCAACCAATTTTGTACTGTAAGAAATCAAATTTAAAGTGGCCAAAGCCAGTGTAATCGAGTGACCAATCGTGAAAGCGGTTACTAAAAAAGCAACTTTTTTCCAGTCGTTCAAACGGTAAATGGCACAAAGGGCAATTACGAAAAGAATATGGTCGTAGCCTTGAATATCGGTAATATGTTGAAAACCGAGGGGTAAGAAAATTTCAAAATCGGACATTTTAGGTTCGTGGTTAATAAAGTTTATGGGTTCAAATTTCTATATTTGAACATCCTGAGCATTCATGTTTAGGAGAAAATATTAATCGTACAAAATATAATTATTCAAGGATAAGATTGTAATTTAGAGAAAATATAGATCGAAATGAAATTTCGTTTTACAAACTTATAAATCAATAAATATGAAACCCGATTATATCATCATAGGTGCAGGTTCGGCTGGTTGCGTACTGGCAAATCGTCTTTCTGAAAACCCAAAGAATAATATTCTTTTGATTGAAGCAGGCGGAAAAGACAAAAATATGAATATACATATTCCTGCAGCATATTCCAAATTAAATTATGACAAAACCTTGAATTGGGATTTTTTCACCGAACCGCAAAAGCACGTGTTGAACCGTAAAATGTATCAACCTCGTGGCAAAACTTTGGGCGGAAGTAGTTCGATAAATTGCATGGCATACATTCGTGGAAATCGGGAGGATTATAACGATTGGGAACGTTGGGGGAATAAAGGTTGGGGCTACGAATCAATGTTACCCTATTTCAAAAAATCAGAGCATAATGAGCAATTTGAAGATGCTTTTCATAGTCGAGGTGGATTATTGAATGTCACCATCAATCGTAATATTACGCCCTTAGCGGAGGCGTTCGTAAAAGGAAATATTGAATGTGGAATACCTGAAAATCAAGACTTTAACGGGAAAAACCAAGATGGTGCGGGTAAATTTCAGTTCACCATTAAGGATGCCAAAAGACATTCAACGGCTTCGGCTTTTTTGATACCAGCCTTATCTCGCCCTAATTTAAAAGTCTTGACCAATTCATTAACCAAACAATTATTAATTGAAAATGACCGAGTAATTGGCGTTGAATTTATCAAAAATTCCTCGGGACATACCGAGAAAGTTTATGCTGAAAAAGAAGTAATTATCTCGGCGGGAGCATTCCAAAGTCCACAGATTTTAATGCTTTCAGGCATTGGTGATGCCGATTATTTAAAAGATTTTGGGATAACATCAAAATTGCACTTAAAAGGGGTTGGACAAAATCTGTCTGACCATCTTTTTGTTAATATGAATGTATTTTGTAACCAACGCTTGACCTACAATAATGCCGAGCGTTTTCCTTGGGTTTTGGGAAATGCTTTTAAATATTTTGTTCAAAAACAAGGTCCATTAACTTCAAGCCCGTTAGAAGCCTGTTCATTTTTCAAAACCCTTCCCGACCTCGATCGTCCAGATATGCAATTTCATTTTGCCCCAGTGATGGGCGAGGATATTCACGATTTGGCAAGTTTGCCTAAAACCGAAGGATTTACGATTTTGCCAACGATTATTACCCCCAAAAGTCGTGGGTATGTAGGGTTGCATTCCAACATAGCCACCGATGCACCATTGATTGACCCACAATATTTTTCGGATGCCAACGGAGAAGATTTAGCCACCATGTTACGGGGCGTAAAAAAAGCAAAAGAGGTACTTTTATCCGAGGCTTTTGCGCCTTTCAGAATAGAAAATGAATTGAATTTTCCAAGAAATGCCAATACCGATGAAGAACTAATTCAGCATATTTTAAAAAACTGCGAAACCGTTTATCACCCCTGCGGAACGTGCAAAATGGGCGTAGATGATATGGCCGTAGTATCGCCTGAATCCTTGAAAGTCAGAGGTTTAAAGGGTTTGAGAGTGGTAGACGCTTCGATAATCCCCATGGTCATTTCTGGGAATACCAATGCTCCAACGATTGCGGTAGCAGAAAGGGCGGCGGATTTGATATTGCATGGATAGAATCAAAAAGCCCTCTGGGATATCCCAGAGGGCTTTTTGATTCTAATTCGTTTTAATAATTTTCCTAATTAAAGATCTCTCTCCTACTTGAACTCGAAGAAAATAAATGCCTTCTGGTAAAGATTTTAGCGAAATATCACTTTCATGTTTGCTGCTTTTGTTTGCTTGTAATCCTGTTTGCAAAACGCTACCAAGTGTGTTATTTAAAGTCCATCCCATTGTATCTGGCTTATCCAAAACTAACTGAATACTTATATCTTCTTTACTTGGGATAGGAAAAATATTGAGATTTATTCCCTCCTCCAATTCACTCGACAGAACCAATACTTTAATATTGGCAGTTCCCGAAATAGTACCCGTTCCACAAACATTTTTTACTTCTGTTAACGTATAATTGGTTGAAAATTGCGGTCTAAGTGATACTGAAAAAGGCGATTTAGTGGTAGTATATTCCTTTCCATCCGACAGTTTGAAAGTCCATGGAGCGTGAGATGTAAAAACAATTGATGCTTTTACGGTATCTGCATAGTTGATTTCTTTGTCTCCCGTGAGTATTGCCGTTGGCAAAATATTGGCTAAAACCTTTGCTCTGACCTTTGGCGTATAGTTCCAACAAGACTCTTTTCTATTTAATGAGCGATAGATTCCTGCCTCTTTTACTTCCAAAGTTGCTTTACTCGCATCTTTAATAAAACTGCCATCACGTTCCCAGAGGTAAGTTAAATTGGCATCTTCTGTCGTTTTTAAATTAATAGCATTGGTTTGGCAAAATAAAACTGAGTCTGCGTAGTTGATCGTGTTTGGCACACTACCTATCTTAACATTAACATTTTGAGATATTCCTTGACATTTATTTTGTTGCATTTTCAAGGTATAAACACCTGCTTCTTTTGTTGATAAAGGAACGCCATTGTAATTATAGATAGTAAAGTTCCCATTTCCTTGTGGATAGTCTTTCCCATCTTTTTGCCATTGGTAAGTTATTTTTGTGGTATCCTCTTTGGTAAAGCCTTGTGGATAGTTTCCTGTGAGTGAAATAGACGTACCCTCACATATTATGCGAGAAGTGGTATCAATTACTACCCCTAATTTATTCAGTTCAACTTTGTAGGGTGTTGAAAGAGCAACACATCCGCCTTTATACGTTGTTTCTAAAACATAAGTTCCTGTTTGTTTAACCATTAAATTACTTGTATTTTGTTCAATGCCTTTTTTGATGACGGCACCATCTTTTTTCCAAACATAACTAATAGGACGTTGACCATTTGAATAATTATATCCGTACAATGAGACTGAATCTACGCATGAAAAAACGGGTTGAACAATTCTTGTGCTGGTATAAATTGGAGAACCAACAGTAGCTTTTAACTCGCCGTATTTATTTTTTAATTTCGTACTATCTTTTAAAGTCAATTCTTCGATAACATGATATGTCCCAGCTCCTCTAAAATATAGGTAGAAATTATATTCATTTGCATAGTATCTCAAAGATGGATATAGGTTTATGCCTTCTTTATAAGCAGGAAGTGGTTTGCCATCACGATAAGCGGTAATGGTACGTTTCACGACTGTTCCCGTTGAATATTGAGTGGGATATCCGTATAAGAATTGAACCGTATTTGTATCACACAATTGAATTGTATTTGATGAGTAATCGTAGTTACCATTATAATACAAACCTGATGAATTTTCCTTACTGATTGGTACAGTCTTAAAATCAACGATATTAGAAACGGCATCACAATCACCTTTTGAAACCTTGTAGAAATATTTCCCTGGCTCTTTGATAAATACCTGTGAACTTCTACCTTCTGCAAACAATTGGTTGTCTTTAAATATTTGATATTTGTATGTTGATTCTCCTAACCATTCTGCTGAAATATACCCAATATTGTTATTTGCACTATCAACTCTTGCGTAGGCATAGACCTGAAAATTTAGTTTTTTATTCGTATTTTGTATAACAGTAATGGTGTCAGAAACTGCCTTACAACTTTCTTTAGAAACTTCAACGGTATATTTCCCAGCCGTTGTTGCTTGAATAGAAGAGTATGTTTCTGTCTGTAGGATTCCATCTCTTCGCCATGTATATTTTCTATTAGAACCATAATTAGTGTATAAATACACTGATTCGCTAAAACAATTCAGCTCATTGGGTTTATTGCCGTATAATAAAGGTTTATCCAATTTTCCGATGGTTATATCTTTATTAACAGAGACATTACAGCCATAGCTATCAATATACTTTATCATGTAATTACCCGTTTTAGTGGCACTTACCAAATTACTTGTTTCTTTTTTTAAAGAATCTCCATTAAAAAACCATTGTACTTTTGTGTATGAAATATTACCACTTAATGTTAAAGGAAGCACACTACATTCAGAATTTCTATTATTATCTACCGCATCGATTATAGTGTTACCACTGGTGGAATATGCATATACATATTGGCTAAAAGGAGTTTGTATGCCATCTTCTGATTCTACTTTTATTGTGTATCCTACTCCACTTTTTAAGCCATTAATCTTAATAGGACTTTGTTTGGCAGTACCGATAATCACTTTTTTAATTTTAACGCCATCGGTGCTAACATAAAATTCTTCATAAAAAGCGCTAAAATTCGTTGCTTCTTTAAAAGTCCCAGTAGTTTTAAATCCGATTTCACTCTCTTGGTCTGGGCAGACTCCTTTTGAATTTCGGTTGGTTAATGAAATACTTTTACAATTAGCGGTGGCATCCACTACTAATTCTGTCGTTGTTTTTACTGAACATCCACCTTGGCTTGCGGTAATCGTTACAGTATAAATTCCTGCATTTTGAGCAGATAGATTTGCCAAATAGGAGCCTCCATAGTAAGTATTTTTTTCAGGGCCAGGGGATGTAAAATAATAACTACCCACGGTTTCAGTAGAATCTGTGAGAGGCTTCGAAACCAATTGATTAAATAAAAACGCTGAACCAGTACAGGCTGTAATGGTCTTAGGAAGCGTAAAAGCTGGATAATCATTGACTGTTACTTGCGTTTGGGCGACAAAAGTACAGCCTGATTTGTCGGTTGCCGATAATTTATAAAAACCTTGAACGCTTCTATTCGATTTTGCCACAATTGGATTTTGGACATTACTCTTGAAATTATTGGGCCCTGTCCAGTTATAAAAAGGCAAAACGTTACTATTTGATTTTAATTGCAACGAATCTCCATTACAAATAGCAATTATTTCAGGCAAATAAACGCCAACATTAACTTCATTAGAACTGGCAAAACAACCATTTCGGTAGGTTTCTACAACATATTTACCTCCTTGCGACACGATTAAAGTTGTATCTTTTGCTGATAATGCCACTCCGTTTTGAAACCAATTATATTTTACGCCTAACGAGGCATTCACGTTAAGTTTAACTGAATTTTCTTTTATACAAGTTTGCGTTAAAGTAACTTTGGGTAGTTCATCTTCTACCACTTCTACGGTATCAGAGTAATTTATGCATTGATTATTGTTATACTCATACCAGTATTTTCCCGCTTGCGATACAAAAGTTCTGTACGTATTATTACCTGCATCGTGAATTTTACCATCTTTTTTCCAAACTCCTTGCGTATAATACGTATTAATTTGAATTAAACGTGCTTCTTTTAAGTTTTTACAAATTGTAATTTTCTTTGTTAAAGGTGACGTTACTTTAAAAAATTGACGAGAGGGCGAAGGAGGAACAACTACATTTATTTTATCAGATTCACCTTTACAACCTGTTACAGTATTTTCGTACTTCCCTTGATAAACAGCAGTTGAATTGGGGAATAGTGAATTGTTTGATGAAAACAAAACATCATTTTTATACCATTTTATAAAACTGTAATTGGTAAGCGTTGTATTCAAATTATAATAAAAATTAGTTGGATTAGTACAAGTTACATATTCATACTTTGCCGTGAATACATCAGTAGTTTTGCCATATTCCAGTTTTAATGTATCTGAGGATGTGCATTCACCCTGTTTTGTTTCTAAAACATACGTTGCTGATTGGGGGGAAACGGAATAATAGTTATTCGTAGATGAAGTCTGTTGCCACAAGGTTCCATTTCTATAAACCTTTTTCTCTCCATCGCCCGCAACATTGATTTGTACAGAATTGGTGTTTTCAGCACATAGCTTCAATATCCTTTGTTTTTCGGTCAGTTCTCCTCCTGCATAAAAGTTAAAGATAGGTTTAAGTTTATCAACGGCTTTGACTACAACGGTATTTGAAATTGATTCGCATTGTCCTGTTTTTACTTTAACTTGATAATTTCCTTCTTCAGTAGCTACCAAATTACCAGAGGAAGAAGTGCTTCGAGGAATAGCAACACCATCTTTATACCATTGAACTATTTGTTGTCCATCGGAAATAAAAGTACTTTCATTATAAAAATACAGATTTGTGGAACCACCTTTTTTACAAATATATTTTTCTTCACGAGGCTTGCCTGCTACATAATCTAAATTTATCAAAATACTTCCATTCGTAAATACGGGCTTAATTCTATTGGTTGTGTATGTACAAGTCCCTTTGTAAATCTGAACGTAGTAAGTTCCTAATTCCTTGGTTGAATATTCTAAAGAAGTGGCATTAGGAATAATTTTATCGTCTTTAAACCATTGTAAGGCAATATTTTTTCCCCAGTAGGTTGTATCAGTACTAAATGTTATGCTCGTTCCTTCACAAACATTTACAGGATAAGT
>JBBAKY010000126.1:0-10744 GCA_040403295.1 Arcicella sp. | reverse complement strand
AGTCCTAATTACCAATTAATACGAAAGATGAAGCTATATTTAGTACCAACACCCATTGGTAACCTTGATGATATTACCTTACGTGCCATAAAAGTTTTGCAATCAGTTGATGCTATTTTGGCGGAAGATACCCGTAATTCTGGCGTTTTGATGAAACATTTAGGCATTCAAAAACCTTTATACGCTCACCACGCCCACAATGAACACCACGGAACGATGGGAATTATTAAATTATTGAAAGAAGGAAAGACTTTGGCCTTAGTCTCTGATGCCGGAACACCAGCTATTTCTGACCCAGGTTTTTTATTGGTGAGAGAATGTTTGAAACAAGGTATAGCGGTTGAGTGTTTACCTGGAGCAACTGCTTTTGTGCCTGCTTTGGTAAATTCTGGATTACCAGCCGACCGTTTTACTTTTGAGGGCTTTTTGCCTCATAAAAAAGGCAGACAAACCCGATTGAAAAATCTGGTTGAAGAAGAACGAACCATGATTTTTTATGAATCACCTCATCGCCTCCTAAAAACGTTGGAACAATTAGGCGAATATTTAGGTCAAGAACGTCAAGTATGCGTTTCTCGTGAATTGACAAAGATTTTCGAAGAAAATAGAAGAGGAACCGTGCTGGAAATTTTGACGCATTACCAACAAAATCCGAATACAATCAAAGGTGAAATTGTAATAATTGTTGCAGGAAAGGAGTAAAAGTCTTATTTTAGAATTAAAAAATACAAAGCCAAAATCGACGTATGAAGCACCTCAACTTTACTCGAACACTTCTTTTTTTGCTAATGGCAAATACTTCCCTATTTTCTCAAAAACTCTCTGAAAGTACAAAAGTCAGTCTAATCACGGTAGCGCCAGGCAATGAATTAAACGATTCGTTTGGCCACACACTCCTATGGATTTACGATCCTACCAGTGGTGTGGACAAAGCGTATAACTTTGGAGAATACGATTACAATACTGAAAATTTTTACTGGAAATTTGTTCGTGGACAATTGCCTTATAAAATGGGCTATTATCCCTTGAATTTATACGAGCAATATTATCAAAAACAGAACCGAAAAATGACGGAACAAGTCATGAGTTTGGCGATGTATCAGAAACAGCTAATTTATGATAATTTAGAAAAAACTTATAACAACCCCGATACCAGAAATTATATGTATAAATTTTATACCGATAATTGTTCAACTCGCATTCGGGATGCTTTGATGACTGGTTGTGCAGACAGTGTGCATTTGCAAAATATTCCTGAAATGAATGACAGTACTTACCGCCAATGGATGAATAAATGTTTACTTAGAAAACATCATTATTGGGCGGCAGTGGGCATGAATGCAGGATTGGGAGCGCCCGCCGATGAAAGAATTTTGCAGTTTGGTGCTTGTTATATTCCAGAAAATTTAATGAGAAGTATGGGTTCTGCCCGTAGAATGGCCAATCATCATGTGTATTATTTTGTAAAAAGCACCAATAATTTATACCAAACCGAGGTTATTGATGACGAGCCTTCTTTTTTTTTAACGCCCCGTTTTTGGTTTTGGTTACTTTTAATAATTACCAGTTACATTACTTTTAGACATTGGAAAAAACGCCAGAAAGGATATTTGATTGATAAAATACTCTTTGGATTGGTGGGTGTCTTGGGCTGGGTTTTACTCTTTTTATGGTTTGGAACCGATCATGGCGTAACTAATTATAACCGAAATTTACTATGGGCATTCCCATTCCATTTACCCATCATCTTTTGGCTTTCTGAACGCAAAGAGGCTCGTGATTTTTGGTATGGCTACTATTTTATGTTAACTGGTATAATGCTTGCGATGGGACTTTTCTTCGTCATTCAATATTCTTGGGATACCGTTCCCTTGGTTTTATCCTTATTTGCAAGAGCGTTTTATCACGCAGGGTTTGAACGTGAACACCGCATGACGAATACTAAATTTCGCAAAATTATTAAAGGACGGCATTTAGAAGTAATTCATCTGGAACATGAACAAAGTATGGAAGAGTAAAGCATAGTATTATAAAAATGGGCGTAGGAATTAACTTTCTATTCCCATTTTTCATGATTACATATATTTAATAAACTATCACATCCTATCCCTAAACACAAAAAGCGGTAGAACAGAAAATCCATCCTACCACTTTTAATCATTAATTTGTATTAAATCTCACCAACCATTTCTTCTGGTTTCACCCAAGCATCAAACTCTTCTGCCGTTACATATCCCAATGCAATGGCTGTTTCTTTCAACGTAGAGCCATTTTTATGAGCCGTTTGGGCAATTTCCGCAGATTTGTAATAGCCAATTTTAGTATTCAAAGCGGTTACTAACATCAAAGAGTTATTGACGTGCTTTTTGATATTCTCGTGTAATGGTTGAATTCCCTCCGCACATTTATCATTGAATGCCACGCAAACATCGCCAATTAAACGAGCAGAATGTAGGAAATTAAAAATCATGACGGGTTTGAAAACATTTAACTCAAAATGACCCATCGAGCCTCCAATACCAATCGTAACATCATTTCCCATCACTTGTGCCGATACCATGGTCATCGCTTCGCATTGCGTAGGGTTAACTTTCCCTGGCATAATTGAAGAACCTGGCTCATTATCAGGAATATGAATTTCACCAATTCCAGAACGTGGTCCTGACGATAACATTCTGATATCATTGCCAATTTTCATCATGCTAACTGCCACCGTTTTCAAAGCACCGTGGGTTTCCACAATGGCATCGTGAGCTGCTAATGCCTCAAACTTATTTTCTGCGGTAATAAATGGTAAGCCCGTTAATTCAGCAATATGTCTGGCAACGTTCTCAGAATAGCCTTTTGGCGTATTGATTCCTGTACCAACTGCCGTACCACCCAAGGCTAATTCAGCTAAATGAGCAAGGGTGTTATTGATGGCACGAAGTCCGTGGTCAAGTTGTGAAACGTAACCCGAAAACTCCTGACCGAGCGTCAAAGGGGTAGCATCCATGAAATGGGTACGACCAATTTTTACCACATTTTTAAATTCCTTCGCTTTGGCATCCAACGTATTTCTCAATTTTGTGATACCAGGAATGGTAACTTCCATCAAAATTTTATAAGCCGCAATGTGCATGGCCGTTGGAAAAGTATCATTGGAAGATTGTGATTTATTCACATCATCATTTGGATGAATATATTTCACGTCGTCCATCAAATCACCGCCATTAATTACGTGAGCTCGGTAAGCAACTACCTCATTGCAATTCATGTTTGACTGCGTACCCGAGCCAGTTTGCCAGACCACCAAAGGAAATTGGTCGTCTAACTTTCCTGCCAAAATTTCATCACAAACCTGCCCGATAAGATTTTTTTTATCTTCAGGTAAAATGCCCGCTTCAAAATTGGTATTCGCCGCTGCCTTTTTCAAGTAAGCAAATGCACGAATAATTTCTTTTGGCATCTTATTAATATCCTGAGCAATCGGAAAATTCATGATTGACCGTTGTGTTTGAGCGCCCCAATAAACATTGGCAGGGACTTCCACCTTACCCATTGTGTCTTTTTCTATTCTGTATCCCATAATTTATTTAATTTTTTAATGACACAAAGGTAAAGATGAAAGGGATTTCCAAGTAATTTTACTTAAATTATTATAAAACAAAAAAGGGTACAAACCTCAAAGTTTGTACCCTTTCTATTCAACCTTTCAAAACACAATTTTCATTCATTGAACTTTTCGTTTTTGTAATGAAAAACAGTTATACTCGTAACAAATTAAAAGCTATAAAAATGGTTAATTATAATAGTACAAATTTATGCAAACTTTTTTGTATTTTACAAATTATTTTGCAAATATTTGCAAAATAATTTGTAAATATTCAGATATATAATTGTACTATATTTAAAATTTTCAACATGTTAAAAGAAGAAAGGCAACAAGCTATATTAGAAAAATTAGGAACGGACAAAAAAGTTACACTCGTAGATTTAGGGCAAATTCTAAATGTCTCTTATGATAGCGTTCGAAGGGATATTATTGAATTAGAGGATCGGGGGCTTTTGAAGAAAGTCCACGGCGGGGCAATCGCTCATTCATACCTTTCAATGAAGACAAGTAAAGGATTAGGAATCGTAAATACTGAATTTGTAACGATTGCAAAAAAAGCCTTAAAATTAATTGAGAATAATAAAATAATTTTAATGGATGGAGGAACGACCAATTTTTATATTGCCGAACAACTCCCTAAGAATCTGGAAGTTACCATCGTCACGAATAATCCTCATCTGGCTACGGCTTTATCCGAACACCCAAAAATTGAGGTTATTTTATTGGGTGGCTCCTTTTACAAAAGGTATCAAATTACGATTGGTAGCAAGACCATTCAGGATTTAGAACATATTCAAGCAGACTTCTATTTTATGGGTACTAACAGTATCAGCGTTGAATCAGGATTAGCCATTCGCCATTACGAAGAGTCTATCTTGAAACAGAAAATGATGAGTGTTTCAAGGAAAACAATTACTTGTGTTTTGGAGGAAAAAATTAACCGTGAAGAGAATTACAAAGTATGCAATTTTGCTGATTTAGACTATTTAATTACCAGTTTAAATCCAGCGGATGAACAATTAAAGAATTTTAGGCACAAAGGGGTAGAAATACTATAAACCTTGCAAAACCTTGCAAAAAAAATGAGCGTAGATAAATCTACGCTCATTTTTTGTTTTATGGTTTTGTTTCTTTTAAAACATTAATAAAATACTGGCAACTAACAATCCTGTTCCTAAAGCAAAAAATACTGAAGGTTTAATTCCTGGAATACTACTTTCTCCTAAAGCCGATTCATAAGGGTTTTCAGGATTGTAACGAACCTGCATTTTTTGTCCAACTTGGCTTAATATCGACATTCCTTTATCCGCTTCTATTTTAAATTGTCTTTCATTTACACAGAAACTAACAACTGGAAAGAAAATTGGATGTTGCCCACGTCTATCACTTCTATCATAACGCTTGCCCACTTCCACAATTTCACCTTGCGTTAGTCTTGAATGTTGAAGCCATGCTTTACGTTTTTGGCTAAGAAAAATTCCCAAAAATATGAGTGCCGTTGATACCAAAGCAAACCCTGCCATTACCGTTGGTGGCACGCCTGTGAAAGGCCCATGTTTACCTGATATTAAAAATATTGAGTTTAAGATATGTACCATGATATTGAAAGTTCTTAAGATTTTGATTCAAATTTGCCTTTAAAAATTTGAAGAATTACACTTCTACAATGCAAAAATTGCATAAAAGTTACTAATAATCAAGTAGTTATACTTCAAGGAGCATTTTGAGGAGCGTGGGGAAATAGGGTAGTTTTTTATAAAATTCAGTGTTTCTTAGGCTTAAAATTAAAATTTGAAAGCTATTTTCTGGTTTTTTACAATTTTTACAGATTTGATGCTTGATTTCTAAACTTGGATAATAAAAAAAAGTATTTTCAATATTCGGGGAAATATTTTATGGGATTATTTTAAGTAAAAGTTTAATTTTAACATCATTTTAATTGCAATAAATAAAAAACAAGGAAGTAGGTTTTAAAGTGAATACGATAATACATAATTCAATAATAATTCTGGAAAACAAGGTTAAAAAAGAGGTGCTTTATGCCAAAAAAATATTTTTAGTTCAAATACCTCTTTTTAGGTCTTTACGATAAATTTGACATTTATAGCCAATCTTTTCTCTTGAAATAGACCAACATTCCTAACACTAAAATAATCATAAATCCCCAAACGAAGTAATATCCGTTGTGCCAATGCAATTCGGGAATATTATCGAAATTCATTCCGTAAATTCCCGCTATAAATGTCAGAGGCATAAAAATAACGGAAATAACGGTCAGCACTTTCATAACATTATTCATGCGATTACCCGCTTGTGAAAGGTACAAATCCATCAAAGATGCCACTAATTCACGGTAAGAATCTATGCTTTCAATCACTTGGGAAACGTGGTCATGCACATCACGGAGGTATAAAACGGTATTGGGCGTAATAAGTGGTGCCTCCTCACGAATAAGATTTGAGAGCATTTCTCGAAGCGGAAAAACAACTTTTCTCATCAACATCAACTCTCGTTTCAAAGAATACATTTCGGTCATCGACTTTTGTTTTGTTGTATTGATAATTGAATCTTCAAGGCGCTCTATATTTTCAGAAATTTGCTCTAAAATCAAAAAATAATTATCGATTACTAAATCCATTAAGGCGTACAATAAATAATCGGCGCCATTTTTACGGGTTTTGCCTGCAGATGTTTTTAATCTTGCCGATATGGGTTCAAAAATTTCTTTTGAGCGTTCTTCTTGAAAAGATATTAGAAAGTTTTTTCCCAAAATAAAACTCAAATGTTCCACTTCTATTTCTCGAGTATACGGATTGTACTCAATCATTTTGAAGGTGATAAACAGCTGGTCATCATCGTAATATTCAAACTTGGGTTTTTGCTGTGAATTCAAAATATCTTCCATCACGAGCGGATGCAAACCAAAAATTTTTCCAACTGTTTCAATAACTTTTGGTTCATGAATACCATCAATATTAAGCCAATAGGTTTTATCAGAATCTAATTTGAGTTGAAAGTCTAATAATTTCGGAAAAATATGCGTCTTATAATTTTCCAAATTATATTCAGTCCAATAAATTTTTGTATCAAATTTGACTTCCTCACCCACGTAGGTGAGCGTTCCTGGTGAAGTTCCAAGGTTGGCACTTTTAATTTTAAAACGATTTGACATTGTTTGAAGTTTGTATTTATCGAAATTAAAAAAGGATTGGCATTAATCAAATTCAAGCCGTAATTTTACGTTATACGATTATAACACAAAACATCGTAGCATTATAAATCCAACTTAAACGTGATATTTTTGAAGATTACAAAATACGTACTAATTACAAGTTTTTTATTTGGTTTTGGCATACTTTCATGCTCCCATCAACCTGGGCAACTTTCTGAAGAACCTACCAGTAGTGTAGCAATTCACAACGATAGTATCGCTCAGCTTTTTGATGCTAAAGTTGCGGGTAGAAAGGCCATAAAATTAGATACTTTTTTTAAGAAATTGCACAAATTCGGTGGTTTCAACGGTGCCGTTTTGGTATCGCAGAATGGAAAAATTATCTATAAAAAAGCCTTTGGATATTCAAGTTTTGCCAAAAAAGATACCAATACCACGCAAACACAATTTCAATTAGCGTCTGTTTCTAAGCAATTTACGGCTGTTGCCATTATGCAATTGCACGAAAAAGGCTTAATTGACTACGATACGCCTGTTTTTAAATATATTCCAAGTTTCCCTTACGATACTTCCATTACCATTAGAAGTTTATTGACCCACCGTTCGGGTATTCCAAATTATGTATATTGTTTGGATAAAATTGTGAATAAAAAAGTACCCATGACTAATGACCAAGTCGTGAATCTTTTTGCTCAATACAGACCCGGAATAAATTACCTGCCAAATTCAAGATTCAGCTACAATAATTCTAATTATGTTTTATTAGCCTACATAGTTGAAAAATTATCAGGAATGAATTTTAGAGACTATGCCCAAAAGTTCCTTTTTGCGCCCGCAGGTATGTCTCGAAGTTTTATATATGACCCTTATAAAATCGACCAAACGGCCACTGCTGCCATTGGATATACGCCTCGAAGACATGGATTTTGGGCAGTTCCGTTCGACCATTTAGACGGAGCAACGGGCGACAAAGGGGTTTATTCAACCGTTGAAGATCTTTTTAAGTGGGATATGGCCTTAAATTCCGAGAAATTAGTAAAAATAAAAACCTTAAATGAAGCCTTCAAACCTGCTCATACTTTCAAATTTGCGTCGAATAAAAACTATGGTTTTGGATGGCGTTTACAATTAATGGATGATGGCTCGTGGTTAACTTTTCATACAGGTTGGTGGCATGGATTTAAGAATTATTATATGCACAACAACCGTGATAATTCATCCATTATTATTCTGCAAAACGTGGCCAATCATGCTTTAGGACGTATAAAAGTTGCTCAGTCAATTCTTTATCCAGACAAGGCTTGGTATTTTATGAGTGGTGAAGGTTTGCCTGACGAATTGGAAGGAGAATAAACAATAAAAGCCCTAATTAATTCGTTTAATCACAAATTAATACTAATTTTAGGGGTAATTCCTAAACGCAATCCAATCATGAAGATTTCAAATATTATCCTCTTTTTGTTTTTAATTTCGGTAAGTATCGTGGCTGTCAAAGCACAGTCGGAAGATGATGCCGTTAAATTGTGTGTAAATAATTACCTCGACGGTGTATCAAAAGGCGATGCAGCCAAATTGAATCAAGCTTTTCACCCAACGGCCATTCTTAGAACAGTAAGTGCTGCGGGAGCAATTCAGGACATTCCAGTGGCAAAATTTGTGGCTTCAATGCCCGCAGGCGGTATTTCAACGAAAGGTGGTTCGACAAAAATGATTTCGTATTCGTATGTAGGCGTGTCTGCCTTAGCAACGGTTGAATTATTATTTGGCGATTTTAAATACATTGATTTATTGAGTATGTTAAAATTCGGAAATGAATGGAAAATCGTTAGTCGTGTGTTTAGTCGTGCAGATTTGGATGCTCATGTAAAAGGTATGGGCGCAAGTCCTTCTAATTCAGTTGTGGCAAATGCACCAGCAAAAGCAGCGCCTAAAAAATCAACGGCAAATGTTAAACCAAAATCTGATGATGGTTGGTAGAATTTGATAAACAGATTTTTAAACATATTAAAACAAAAGCCCACTTTCTGTGGGCTTTTTGTTTTACTTTTTGCTAAAAAAAGGATTAATTTCTAACTTTACACAACTATAAAAAATAACATTTACTAAAATAAATAATTTCAATCTAAAATATTTCAAGTTGTTGATTATTGGCTAATTACGTAATTATTGCCAATCACTAATAACCTACAACTAATCACTGACCAATGGGAAGAGCATTTGAATTTAGAAAAGCCAGAAAATTTAAAAGATGGGGACAGATGGCAAAAACCTTTACCAAAATAGGTAAAGATATTGTTATTGCAGTAAAATCAGGCGGTCCAGACCCGCACTCAAATTCACGTTTAAGAGCCATTATTCAGAATGCAAAAGCAGTGAATATGCCTAAAGAAAACGTGGAAAGAGCAATCAAAAAGGCATCGTCTAAAGAGCAAGAAGACTACAAGGAAATTATTTACGAAGGATATGCTGCCCACGGAATTGCTATTTTAGTGGAATGTACAACCGATAATACCAACCGTAGTATTGCCAATATTAGAAATCATTTTACCAAATGTGGAGGTACTATCGGAACAACTGGAATGTTAGATTTTATCTTTGACCGTAAATGTGTTTTCAAAATTGCCAAAACTCCAGAAATTGATACGGAAGAGTTAGAATTTGAATTAATTGATTTTGGTGCGGATGAAGTTTTCTTGGATTTAGAAAACAATCAAATCAATATTTATGGAGAATTCACAGCTTACGGTTCACTCCAAAAAGTATTAGAAGAGAAAGGATTTGAATTGCAAGGTGCTGATTTTGAACGTATTCCAAATGATACAAAAGAAGTTACGGAAGCACAAATGGCTGATGTAGAAAAACTACTTGAACGATTGGAAGAAGACGATGACGTACAAAATGTTTATCATAATATGCGATAATGGCTGCAACCACACAGAAAAGATAGGGAACATAGAAAATTTTAGTAATGTCAATGTTTCATCTAACTCTTATTCTATAGAACTTATACTCCGTATGTGGTTGCAAAAAGAAAAAAGCCAGAAAACTATCTGGCTTTTTTGCTGTATTGCTTCTTGCTATTATTTGATAATTAATCCTTTCGGAAAATTATCGTAACGCAAAAATAGCAATTATCTTCATAAATAATTCAATTTTATTATAGATGACCATTTTTTATTGGTAAAACTGGTTCATAATTTATTTAACGTAAATGAGATACTTTATTGAGTGTGCATATAGAGGTACAAATTATAGTGGTTGGCAAATCCAAGACAATTCTTTAACTGTACAAGCGGAAATAGAAGAGGCTTTAAGTACACTTTTAAAACATAAAATAGATATTACGGGCAGTAGTCGCACCGATACGGGGGTTCACGCTGTTCAGCAAATGGCGCATTTTGATATGGCAAACGAAATTTCGGATTGTGACAATTTAGTTTATCGAATGAATAAATTGCTGCCATTTGATATTTCGATTCAAAAAATATTCAACGTTGCGGATAATTATCATTCAAGATTTGAGGCCATTTCTCGAAAATACGAATACCGAATTTCCCGCAAAAAGAATCCGTTTCGAAGAGGCTTAACTTATGAATTTAACGGAAATATTAACATTGAACTTATGAATGAAGCGTCCAAAATTCTCTTCAAACATATTAATTATCAATGTTTTAGTAAAATTCACACGAATGTTTTGACTTTTAACTGCACAATATTAGAGGCTCAATGGGAGGAAAAACAAGAAGATTTATTAGTTTTTTCCATCAAAGCGAATCGTTTTCTCCGTGGGATGGTGAGAACAATTGTTGGAACGCTTTTGGAAGTGGGGTTGGGTAAAATTTCTTTAACTGCATTTGAGGAAATAATCCTTTCAAAAGACCGCAAAAAAGCAGGAAGGTCGGTACCAGCAGAGGGTTTATTTTTGATGGAAGTAAATTACTGAATACAATTTTTGAAATAAAGACGGCATCGCTTTG
>JBBAKY010000125.1:0-10823 GCA_040403295.1 Arcicella sp. | reverse complement strand
GTTGTTTTTAATATTTTAAAAGCCCACGGATTGAACGGATTAGATACGGATTTTTATAAATTATCTGTGTCTAATCCGTTCAATCCGTGGGCTTTTTGTTTTATTAGTGGGAATCTCGTACTTATTGTCGCATTTTTATGGCTTAAAAATAGTGCAGGAAAATAGGATTGATTGAAAAAAATAAGCTCCTGAAAATCAGAAGCTTATTTTTCTGTCAATTGATGGCATGACTCAAAGTCATGCCATCAATAAAACGCTGTAATGCCTATTTAAAAAACTTCAATTTAACCACTTCTTTCTCAGTCAAGAATCTCCAAGAACCACGTGGAAGGTCTTTTTTGTTCAATCCTGCAAAAGTTGTACGATCAAGTTTTAGTACGTCATAACCCAAAGATTCAAACAAACGTCTTACAATACGATTACGTCCCGAGTGAATTTTGATGCCAATCACCATGTTATCTGGCGTAACAATTCCTACTTCATCCGCTTTAAATTCGCCATCTTCAAGAGTAATTCCTTTCAAAATTTGCTCTTGATGTTCGGCTGTTAAAGGTTTATCAAGCTCTACTTGATATAATTTTTCAACTTCGTTTGAAGGATGCGTCAATTTATCCGCTAATTCTCCATCATTCGTTAGAAGTAATAAACCCGTTGTATTTCTGTCTAAACGACCCACTGGATAAATACGTTCTTCGCAAGCATTTTTCACTAAATCCATTACCGTTTTGCGGTCGTCTGGGTCTTCTGTTGTGGTGATAAAATCTTTGGGTTTGTTAATTAAAACGTACACCATTTTCTCACGACTCAACTTTTTATTACCCATTTTTACCACATCACCAGGTTGAACTTGATGCCCCATTTCAGTAACAACTTCTCCGTTTACCGTTATTTCTCCTGCCTTAATAATGTCATCTGCTTCACGACGTGAACAAATTCCTGCATTGGCAATAAAACGATTCAATCGAATTTCAGAGCTATTTTTCTTCTCAGATGCTTCCATTTTCTTCTGAACTTTCTTCGGAGCAGTATCTCTGTATTGACCTATTTTGTAGGTTGGTGTCCATTTATCAGATTGTTCCGCTGGATTATGCGCTTTAAAGAGATTTTTTCCTCCAAAATTTACTTTTGCTGATCCATAAGACTTCTCTGGTTTATCGTTTCCCTCGCCTCGGCTTTTTTTTTCCTCGGAAGAAGGTTTATCCCCAAAACTTGGACGGGGCTTATTGAAATCTCCTTTATCAAATCTTTTAGAAACGGGTTTTCTTTTATCATTACCGTAACTAAATTGGGGCTTATCACCATAAGGTTTACGTTCGCCAGATGCTGGTGCTGAACGTTCTCCGTAAGGTTTTCTTTCACCAGTAAATTCTCTTTTCTCTCCGTAAGGTTTGTCAGAATTAAATGGTTTTCTTTCGCCCGTAAATTCTCTTTTCTCTCCGTAAGGTTTACGTTCGCCAGCATTAAATTCTCTTCTTTCTGGACGTTCGCTATTGAATTCTCTTTTCTCTCCGTAAGGTTTGTCAGAATTAAATGGTTTTCTTTCGCCCGTAAATTCTCTTTTCTCTCCGTAAGGTTTACGTTCACCCGAATTAAATTCTCTTCTTTCTGGACGTTCGCTATTGAATTCTCTTTTTTCTCCGTAAGGTTTACGTTCGCCAGTAAATTCTCTTCTTTCTGGGCGTTCACTATTGAATTCTCTTTTCTCTCCGTATGGTTTACGCTCTCCACCGAATTCTTTTCTTTCGCCGTAAGGTTTGTCAGAATTAAATGGTTTTCTTTCGCCTGTAAATTCTCTTTTTTCTCCGTATGGTTTACGTTCGCCAGTGAATTCTCTTCTTTCTGGGCGTTCGCTATTGAATTCTCTTTTTTCTCCGTATGGTTTACGCTCTCCACCGAATTCTTTTCTTTCGCCGTAAGGTTTGTCAGAATTAAATGGTTTTCTTTCGCCTGTAAATTCTCTTTTTTCTCCGTAAGGTTTACGTTCACCCGAATTGAATTCTCTTTTTTCTCCGTATGGTTTACGTTCGCCAGTAAATTCTCTTCTTTCTGGACGTTCGCTATTGAATTCTCTTTTTTCTCCGTAGGGTTTACGTTCACCTGAATTAAATTCTCTTTTCTCTCCGTAAGGTTTACGTTCGCCAGTGAATTCTTTTCTTTCTCCGTAAGGTTTGTCAGCATTAAACGGTTTTCTTTCACCCGTAAATTCTCTTTTTTCTCCGTATGGTTTACGTTCACCCGAATTGAAATCTCTTTTCTCTCCGTAAGGTTTACGTTCGCCGCTGAATTCCTTTCTTTCGCCGTAGGGTTTGTCAGAATTAAAAGGTTTTCTTTCACCAGTAAATTCTCTCCTTTCTGGACGCTCTCCGTAAGGTTTTCTTTCGCCTGTAAATTCTCTTTTTTCTCCGTAAGGTTTACGTTCGTCAGCATTAAACGGTTTTCTTTCACCTGTGAATTCTCTTTTCTCTCCGTAAGGTTTGCGTTCTCCGCCAAACTCTTTTCTCTCGTCACTATCTCCGTAGGTTTTTCTTACAGGCACTTCACGTCCTAATTCACGGCTTACATCGTCTTTTCTTTGACGAGTCTGTTCCCTTCTTTCGGGAGTCAAATCAACTTTTTCGATTCGCTTTCTCATTTTTTCTTTTGTTAAAATATTGCAACATCACTGCTGTAAAAAAAATATTATTAATCCCAATTAAAACTAATATTTACGCCCTGTAAATAACTAAATTTCAACGATTTAGCTTACTTTTCTTTTAATGGACTGCAAAGGTACGATTATTTAAGGGTTTTAAAAAAAACTTTTTATAATACAATTTTTAAGTTTATTTTTTTACTCCTCCCAATCAAAACTTCTTGCCACTGCTTTTTTCCAATAATGAACCAAATTATCTCTTTTTGAAGCCTTCATATTGGGTTTCCACGTGTGGGCAATTCCCCAATTTTGTTTTAAATCGTCTAAATCTGTCCAATAACCAACGGCCAAACCTGCGGCGTAGGCGGCACCCAAAGCAGTAGTTTCAATCATGGCTGGACAGACGACTGGTACTTCCACCAAATCTGCTTGAAATTGCATCAGTGTTTGATTTACAACCATTCCACCATCTACCCGAAGCGAAGAAATCTTGATACCAGAATCTTTTTCCATTGCCTCCAAAACCTCCAAAGTCTGAAATGCGGTTGCTTCCAAAGCTGCTCTTGCAATGTGCGCTTTGTTTACGTAGCTGGTTAAACCCGCAATAATTCCACGAGCATCGGCTTTCCAGTAAGGGGCATATAAACCCGAAAATGCAGGGACGACATAACAACCGCCGTTATCTTCAACGGTATTCGCCAAAGTCTCCACGTCCGAACTCTTTTTAATGATGCCCAAATTATCACGAAGCCACTGAACCAAAGACCCCGCAATGGCAACTGAACCTTCGAGTGCATAATTAACGGGCTGATTTCCAAACTGATAAGCTACGGTTGTGAGTAGTCCAAAAGTGGAAGGCGTGATTTTTATACCTGTGTTCATCAACATAAAACAACCCGTTCCGTAAGTATTTTTGGCTTCTCCTGGGGCAAAACAAGTTTGTCCGACCAATGCAGCTTGTTGGTCGCCTAAAATTCCTGCAACGGGTACGCCCGCCAACACGCCACGAGCTTCACCATAAATTTCGCTACTTGATTTAATGGTTGGTAACATGGCTTTTGGAATATTCAAAGTTGCCAAGATTTCATCGTCCCAAGCCAAAGTTTTTAAATCCATTAATTGGGTTCGACTCGCATTTGTTACGTCCGTAATGTGGATTCCGCCATCCGTTCCACCCGTCAAATGCCAAATAATGAAGGTATCCATATTGCCAAAAACGGCATTTCCAATTTCAGCATCTTCTCGAAGCCCCTCCACATTTTCCAATAACCACTTGATTTTCAGTCCACTAAAATACGTAGCCAAAGGCAAACCCGTTTTTTCTCTAAATCTATCTGCGCCACCGTCTTTCGTTAATTCCACCACCATATTTCCCACACGGGTATCCTGCCAAACGAGGGCATTATAATAAGGTTGCCCAGTATTTTTATTCCAAACAACGGTAGTTTCACGTTGATTAGTAATACCAACGGCTGCAATATCAGTAGCAGAAAGATTGGCTTTACCCAACGCTAAACCAATAACTTCTTGGGTATTTCGCCAAATTTCGTTTGTGTCATGTTCAACCCAACCTGCTTGTGGATAAATCTGTTTGTGTTCTTTTTGTCCGACCGAAATCTGATTTCCTTGTTTGTCAAAAATAATAAAACGAGTGCTGGTTGTGCCTTGGTCAATTGAGCCTATGTACATGAATAATGTTTTTAGATGAATGATTCGTAAAGATATAAAATATCATTAAAGCGAGATAATTTATGAGGATAAGATGTTGGATTATTTGATAGGAAACTATTTACCACAAAAAAAAATAGACCAAGGATTTTACGGATTTAAGAGATTTACACGGATAAAATTTAAAAAAATCCGTATAAATCTGTTGAATCCGTAAAATCCTTGGTCTAATTAGTTATCTCAATTATTTCACCTCTAAAACCTTAAACTCCGTCCTACGATTGGCTTGGTGTTCTTCTTCCGAACATGGAATTCCGTCGGCACATTGATTTACTAATTGACTTTCTCCGTAACCTTTTGCCACAATACGAGTAGATGAAATTCCTCGTGAAATGATATAATTAACGGCTGATTCTGCCCGTCTTTGTGACAATTTTTGGTTGTATTCAGACGTAGCCCGTGAGTCAGTATGTGAGCCTAATTCTAATTTAATATTAGGATTGTCAACTAATATTTGTACAATTTTATCCAATTCTGGCGAAGCATCACTTCTGATGTCGGATTTATCTAAATTATAATAAATTGGAGCAATACTGAACGTTGTCGTAATATCTCTTCCTACCTCTGGTTTTGTCATTTTTATACTGGCATAAAAGGTAGTATCAGTCTCTGCTTTGGTCAATTTATCCAATGGAACTGACTTTCCGACCATCGTAAAAGGCTCACGTTTGGTGAAATATCCTCTCTTTTCGGTGACGATGGTGTAAGTCTTTTCTTCATCCATTTTCACCTTCCCAAAAGTGCCTTCTCCTTTAGTATAAACCTCCTCAATGGCTTGATTAGTTGAATTATCAATAATCGCAACTTTCACAGAATCAAGGGCTTGGCTCTTATCATCCGTAATATTTCCCGCTAAAAAATATCGAATGGTTTTCTTTTTTGGAGGTTCAACTTTGGCAATTACTGGCGGTGGAACTTCGTATTTTTTTCCAGGTTGTGTATTTTCGTAGTAATAAATATCATCGTCTCCTTTTCCAGAATCACGGTTTGAAGCAAAATATCCTTTGGTTGAATCAATGGCCACTAATCCAAAATCATCAAAGCGAGAATTTAAAGGGATTCCTAAATGCTCAACTTTAATTTCACCATTTACCCGAGTGGCCGTAAATAAATCTAAACCACCAATGCCAGCGTGACCATCCGAAGAAAAGTACAATTTCCCATCGGATGAAACATACGGAAACATTTCATCGCCCGGCGTATTAATATCCGAACCCATATTAATCGCTCTTCCAAATCTGCCTGCATTGTCAATATTGGCACGATAAAGGTCAATTCCGCCTTTTCCGCCCGAACGATTTGAGCTAAAATACAAGGTTTTATTATCGGCAGAAAAAGAGGGCGAACCGTCCCAAGCCAAAGAATCGGATACCGAAATCATTTCGGGTTCCGACCAAACGCCATCAATATTTTTGGAAATATACAAGTCGACATCGGGAGAAGCGTCTGAGCGTTTGCCCGTATTTCCCCGTGCGAAAACCATCATTTTGCCATCTTTTGAAAACGTTGGCGTTCCTTCGTTGGCATTGTCTTTGAAAATAGTAGCACTAAAAAGCGTTGGCGTTCCAATTTCAGTGGGCGTATTCAAGGACGCACGATACAATCCTAAAAATGGCAAACCATTATTTTTATAAATCACATCCTTACGTGAAGCCGTGAAAATCAATTCGTTTCCCTGTGGAATTGGTGCAAATTCTGTACCCGTAGAATTCAAACTCATAGGTTTGATTTCGATGTACGTTTTCTTATTTGCTAAGGCCTCAATTTCGGGTAAAAGATCAATTTCAGTTTGAGCTTTCAGTTTCAATTCCTTGCTTGGAATGCCTGAGAGGTATTTTTCCAAGTTTTCGCTCGCTTCTTTATACCTGCCTCGCATCTTTTGAGTTGTGGCCAAATGATAACGCAAATCGTTTTCTTTGCTACCCGTAGTCAAGGCTTTTTCGTAATAATCTCCTGCCATTAAAGGGCGATTTGAAAGTCGGTATGATTCTGCAATCAAATAATTGGTTTTGCCCGATTCATAGCCAGCCGCCGATGATTTCTGTAATTCTTTAATAGCCAATTCATATTCGCCATTATCAAATTTTTTCTGACCTTTCTTGAATGATTGCAAGGCAGAATTACAACTGTTTAACAGAACAATTGCTATTAGAAACGATATAGAAGTACGCAATTTTTGCATGAAAGTATTTGTGTTATTTTCCTAATTTTAAGGAAGCCTTCGCTCAAAGCGAAGGCTTCCTTTCTAATTTTTTAATTTATGAATATTTCGTTTTACTAAATACGTCAAAATCAAAACAATCACCAATACAATAAATCCTTTATCGGTATGATTTTGTATAAATAATTGTGGGTCTTTTTTCCAAGAATAAGCCATTACAGCAATAATTAATAATTCTGCAAAAAGGAAAACTTGTAGAATTCCAATGATTACAGAAATCAAAATCGGACGGAGATTCTGGAATATATTTTCTTTTTCTGCCATCAATATTAGAAGAAAAACCCACCAACTCTGATTACAATTGGGCTACCATAAGGAGAAAGAGCCGTTGCACTATATGAAAAATTGTAGAGTGCCGTTATCTGAAATCCTCCGAATCCGACACCAAGACCAGCCAAAACTTGAGGGTCATAAGTAACTGATTGACCTGCCGAAGCAATAAAATATTTTTGTATCTCGCCTTGAGCAAATGCCTTTGAAAGTATTCCCTCTAAAAATTGCAAACGATATTGTCCAAATACTCTGGGTCCATAGAAATTTAAAGCGTTAGGATTATAAGTTAACTTATAATATTGATAATCAAAGGCTAATCCAACGGTAAAATCATTTGTAGCCTGATACCCTACCATCGGCGAAACACTAATTACGGTTGGGTTTCCAAACTGTAAACCTCCGATGCCTCCACCAATTCTAATACGCTGACGAAAAGGTAAATCTCTCACATCTTGTTCTTCATCTAAATCACGTACAGAACTGTCTTGTTTAATTACGATGGGGTCTTGGGCGTAAGTACTTGTATATGAAACAATTGATAAAACTAAAAAGAAAAGAAACTTTTTCATGGTTGTGATTAT
The DNA here is from genome assembly GCA_040403295.1 of Arcicella sp. Classification (GTDB taxonomy): domain Bacteria; phylum Bacteroidota; class Bacteroidia; order Cytophagales; family Spirosomataceae; genus Arcicella. Next base: position 3,388 of record JBBAKY010000125.1, on the reverse strand, counting down.
TTTTGTTATTTGTATGTCTTTATAAACGTAAATAAACTATATTTTCTTGCAAGATACTAAACATTCTTTTGCAGGATTTGATTGTTTTGTTTTATAATTATGTATTTGGCGTGGTTGGATAGTTAAAAATAGGATAGCCCCGTCGGGGCGTAATGTTGGTAGAAGATATTAGAAATGGGAAAACAAGCGCCATCGGAGCGAAATGTAAAGTCAGTCGTTATCGTAAATTCCAATCTTACAAATTAACATATCGCCCCGATGGGGCTTATTGGTAGGGATTTATCATTTTTCTACCAGTATGACACCCCTCTGGGGTTTTGGATATATCGTTAATTTATCCGCCTTTTCCCGCAACTAAACATTTACAAAATTTGTTATCTTTGTTACAATAATTAGACTCATTTTTGGGGTTAGCCTTACTGAAAACCTAATCGCCATTCCATAAATTCATGAATATTACTGAAATTACTAATCAAAATCATACTTCAATCGAAGACCTTGACCCGAAGCGTTTTATCCTTATCAAAGGGGCAAGAGTTAATAATCTAAAAAATATTGATGTTGCCATTCCTCGCAATAAATTAGTCGTTATCACGGGTTTATCGGGTTCGGGAAAATCGTCTTTGGCTTTTGATACACTCTTTGCGGAGGGACAACGAATGTACGTGGAAAGTCTAAGCTCCTACACTCGGCAATTTTTAGGACGTATGGAGAAACCTGATGTGGATTACATTAGGGGCATTTCTCCTGCCATTGCCATCGAACAGAGAGTTTCGACTAAAAATCCCCGTTCAACGGTTGGGACAACTACCGAAATTTATGATTATCTGAAATTACTCTTCGCACGAGCGGGCGTAACGATTTCGCCAATATCTGGAAAAGAGGTTAGTAAAGATACCATTTCAGACGTTGTAGACTATATTTTTACGTTGGAAGAATCAATTCGGGTAATGATTCTTGCACCATTTTTTCTGAAACAAGAACGGAAATTAGCGGAGGAAATGAAGGTTTTACTCCAAAAAGGATATACCCGAATTGTGATTGATGGGGAGATAAAATTTTTAGAAGAATTATTGGATAATAAAGAGGAATTGAAAAATCTTCCCCCAATAAATCTTTTTACGAATAATTATAAAATTCTGATTGACCGTGTTGCTATTAAAAAAGAGGAGAACGGTCAGCCCGAAGAGGAAACGCAATTTCGCTTATCGGATTCTGTTCAAACTGCCTTTTTTGAAGGAGATGGCGCTTGTTTTGTGGAAGTTATTGGGGGAGAAACAAAAGTCTTTTCCGATAAATTTGAAGCCGATGGAATCCTTTTTGAAGAGCCTTCTTTGAATCTTTTTAGCTTTAATAATCCTTACGGTGCTTGTAAAAGATGCGATGGTTTTGGCAGAGTTTTGGGACTCGACCCAGATTTGATTATTCCCGATAAGAGTCTCTCCATTTACGAAGGGGCGATTGCTCCGTGGCGAACCGAAAAAATGGGTGAGAATTTAATTCCTCTCATTAAAAATGCGGCAAAATTCGACTTTCCAATCCATCGACCTTACAAAGATTTAACCGATGAACAGAAGAAAATTCTATGGTCGGGTAATGATTATTTCAAAGGTTTGGATTGGTTTTTCAAGATGTTGGAAGCTGAAACCCACAAAATTCAATATCGTGTAATGCTCTCACGCTATCGTGGACGCACAAGCTGCCCTGAGTGCAAAGGCTCACGTTTACGGCAAGATGCGGGATATGTGAAAGTGGGCGGAAAGTCAATTATTGATTTGGTTTTGATGCCAATTACGGAAGTAATGGAATTTTTCAACAACTTACAATTACCTGATTATCAAATAAATGTATCTAAAAGAATCCTTCAAGAAATAGAAACTCGTTTGGAATATATGAATAAAGTTGGTTTGGGATATTTAAGTCTAAACCGCCTCTCTTCCACGCTTTCGGGCGGTGAATTTCAACGTATAAAACTCGCTACTTCTCTTGGAAGTGCCTTGGTGGGTTCGATGTATATTTTGGATGAACCAAGCATTGGTTTGCATCCCCGAGATACATTGAAATTAGTATCCGTTTTGGAATCTTTGCGAGATATGGGCAATACCGTTATTGTGGTCGAACACGAAGAAGAAGTGATGCGTGCCGCCGACCAAATTATTGATATTGGACCTGATGCAGGGAGAAATGGAGGAGAATTGGTATTTCAAGGAGATATAACAGACTTTAAAAATAATAATTCCAAACTTCTTTCACATACGATTAATTTTTTATCTGGAAAAGATAAAATTGAAGTTCCAAAATTTCGTAGAAAATCAACCAGCTTCATTGAAATTAAAGGAGCTTATGAGAATAATTTAAAGAATATTTCAGTAAAGTTCCCTTTAGGAATTCTCAATGTTGTGACGGGCGTAAGTGGTTCGGGAAAATCAACTTTAGTTCGTAAAATTTTATATCCTGCCCTCGGAAAACATTTAGGAACTTATACCGATGAATCGGGGAAATTTGGCGAAATGTCAGGCAGTATTAATAAAATAGAAGCCGTAGAAATGGTTGACCAAAACCCAATCGGCAAGTCATCTCGTTCCAATCCCGTAACTTACGTCAAAGCTTACGACCAAATTAGATTATTGTATTCTGAACAGCCCGTTTCAAAATCAAGGGGCTATAAACCTGCTCACTTCTCTTTCAATGTAGAGGGCGGACGTTGCGAAACGTGTCAGGGTGAAGGTTTTGTAACCATCGAAATGCAGTTTATGGCAGATGTAAAACTTAAATGTGAATCATGCGGAGGCAAGCAATTCAAGCAAGAAGTTTTAGATGTAAAATACCACGAAAAAGACATTGCCGACATCTTGGATATGACGGTTGATGAAGCCATTGAATTATTCAAAAAAGACCAACCAAAATTAGTAGAAAAGCTCTTGCCCTTACAAGAAGTGGGATTAGGATACGTCAAATTAGGACAATCGTCAAATTCACTTTCGGGTGGAGAAGCACAGCGGGTAAAATTGGCAAGTTTCTTAGGCAAAGGTAATCCAAACAGAGGGAAAACGCTCTTTATTTTCGATGAACCAACCACAGGTTTACATTTCCATGACATCAAAAAACTCTTGAAAGCCATTAATGCTTTAGTGGAACAAGGTGATTCAGTGATTATTATTGAACACAATATGGAAGTAATAAAGTCAGCTGACCACATCATAGATATTGGTCCAGAAGGCGGAGAAAAAGGCGGTTATATCACTTTTGAAGGCACACCCGAAGAAATGGTAAAAATTGAGGGAAATTATACGGCTGATTTTTTGAAAGGAAAGATTATTTAGGAAATATTTTTAGCAACAAAAAAGCCTTAAATCGTGTGATTTAAGGCTTTTTGCTCCCTCTCCTG
>JBBAKY010000124.1:0-10837 GCA_040403295.1 Arcicella sp. | reverse complement strand
TTTGGTACGTGTTTAAGCCAACTTAAACGAAAAAAATTAAATAGTGGTTAGGTATATAGTAAAACCCGTCAATCATTTTGACGGGCTTTCTTTTTTTATTTTACGCACCATTCAAATTCATCTTTATACTGAAAGAGTATCTCTTCAATATCAGCTATGGTAAAATCAGGACGTTGAAAAGGGCTTGGTAAATCTTCGAGCAATAGAAATTTTTTATCTCCTAAACTTCCCAATAAATTCTCTGCTCCTGTTTTTGTGCCACTTTGTAAATAGATTTTGTCAGAATAAATATGCTTGAAAGCGCCAATTCTTTGAGCCACATCGTACACGGTCAAATCAGGAATATAACTACTTTTTTCAGCAGTGACTATTTCATGAATTCCATCAAAATTCAAGGCTGAATTAATATCATCTTCTCGTAAAGCCAGTCTTTCAGCAAAACTGTTAAGTTCAGGCTTTTCGACTCTCCTTTGATGGAAATGAACTTTATTGTTCTCATCCAACGATTTTGCGGCAATTTCAATCGCCTCTTTCAAGGTTTTTTGAGCCATGCAAAACAAAATAAGACCATCAATTTGCTTCTTACTTTTCAGTTTATAATGTTTTAATACTCTTTCCAGTTTTGGAATGTTGAATGTTCTCATTGTTTATTTTTTTTAATTTCAAAAAACACCGCCAAACCCAAAAGTCCAACCATTAAAATTGAAGCAATTAAATCAACGGTATTTCCTTTTACAACCGTTTCTGGCATAAATTTGAAGTCAATTATGTGCTTTCCTGCGGGGATAACCATGCCTCTGAGGATGTAATTTGCTCGTAAATGTGGTTTATAAACACCATCAACGTAGGCTTTCCAGTCGATATTTCCACGGTAATAAATTTCTGAGAAAATGGCCAATTGCTCCGTTTTTGCATTACTTTCATAGGTCATCAAATTCGGTTTGTAATTAGTCAATTTAATAGTATTTGCGGTACTATCGAAGGCAATTTTCAAATTATTAACTTGGTCGGCAAAACGATGGTCAATGAAAGCAGTTTGTTTTGGGTCGAATTTATCCAAAGATTTCATTTCTTCATCGGCATTTTTTACCAATTTAAATTCCTTCACAAACCAAGCATTTCCACAAGCATTGGGATTCTGTCCCACCGTTGGCTGTCCACCTTGTTGTTGAGCAGGTTGGGTGAAATATTTGGTATTCAACATATCAAATATTGCCATGTTATTCTTAGAAAATTGGTTTTCAATTATTTCTTGATAACGACGAAGTTTTGCTCCGTGATAACCGCCCAATGATTTATGAAAATAGGAAGCCGACGCATCATTCGTAAAACCTTGCCCCGACACGCCATCGTAAATTCTATAAATTGATACATCTTTTAGAATCTGTTCATCGAGTGCCGTGGGTGCAAAAACTGCTTCTGCATCCGATTTTGAGACAAAATTATCGTTATTGAAATACCTCTTATCAATGCCAAACATATCAAAAACGACCAATAAAATAAGAATTGGATAAAAAACGATGTCTTTAATTTTATTGGAAACCCAAGCCCAAAGTAAACCTGCTGCCAATAAAATCAGGATTATTGAGCGAAAAGCATCCGAACGCATGATTGACTCACGGTCAGTTTGAATAGCTCTTATAATTTGTCCGTCAACGCTTTTATCGCCAGTAATTTGCATGGCAGCATCATTCAGACCTTTAAAACTGAAAAATAACGAAGGAATCACCGCAAAAATGAACGCCAATCCCACAGTGAGTGCCAATGAATAAATCATTGGTTTTTTCAACTCATTAAAAGTTGGTTTTTCCGCACCAATTTGCTTTAAGGCTAAAATTGCTAAAGTTACGACCGCTAATTGAGTCATCGACAAAATCATTGTAATAGCTCTAAATTTATTGAACATCGGAAAATAATCGAACATCAAATAATTTAAGGCAGGAAAATTTTTCCCCCAAGCCAACATTGTAAAAAGAATGGCCGAAATCAACAACCACCATTTTGTGTTAGTTTTAACAATAAAAGCCCCCAAGACAAACAAGAAAATAATAATTGCGCCAGCATAATCTGGTCCACCCACAAGCGGCTGGTCGCCCCAATAGGCTGGGCCGTGTTCTGAAAAACCCATTGCTCCTTCTTCTGGGATTCCCGCATTTACCATCACTTTTAAGGTTTCAGATTTTTTTCCACCTAAACTTCCACCCGAAGCTCCCCCGTAAAGATTAGGAATTAAAAGCGTTCCAGTTTCTCCAATTCCATAACTATAACTGAAAGCATAATCACGGTCTAAACCGCCTTTTGATTCCTTATTGGACGTTAATTCAGTTTTGCCACGAATTGTTTCAGAAGAATAAACAGCATTACTCCACAAACGCATCGTATGATTTGCCAAGCCAATTGAAGCTCCTCCGCCAAAGGCTAAAAGTGCAAAAACCAAAGGCTTAATTTGTCCCGATTTTATGTGTTCGATGATTTGTACGATAATATATCCCGCCAAAAACAGCCCAAAATAATACGTAATTTGTACGTGATTGGCGTACAATTCGAGGCTCATAAACAAGGCGGTTAGGGCGGCACCCAATAAATATTTACCTCTAAAACATAGAATTGCCCCCGTAGCAACCATCGGCGCATAAGCTAAAGCAATTACTTTAGACGTGTGTCCTGCGGGAATAATTACCATATTCCAAGAGCAGAAAGCAAAGCCAACGGCTCCCAAAACGGCTTGCCAGACGTTAGCACGCAGCGTAATTAACAAAATATACATTCCCAACATCATCAAAAATATCAGATTGATGGGCGTTGGAAGCATATTCATTAAATTTCCGCCAATGGTCGAGCCAATACTATTCGGATATTTTGCGTGAATCATAAATGAAGGCATGCCCCCAAACATGGAATTTGTCCACCAAGCAATCTCGCCCGTTTGTTTGGTATATTCAGTGGATTCATGAGAACCCGCCTGAGCCATCGTAATATCGTGCTGTGATAGTTTTTTGCCTTGTAATGCTGGCAAAGCATAAATCCCAGCTAAAACTAAAAAGAAGATAATAGCGTATAAATGTGGCAGGATTTTTTTGAAAGAAAATTGCATAAGGAGATTATTAGGTTTTAGGTTTTGAGTTCGGAGGGTTTACTTGTACTCAATCCCAATTGAAAATTAATAATTTATAAAATTAGTGAATCGTTTAATCATTGTTGAGATTTAGATAAATGTTATTTAGGAGTATGGACACTTTATCCAGTATTTCTTCAAAAGCCTATTCTCCAAAACCTAACACCTTCATATTTACAAAGATATGGATTTAATAAAACTTAATATTCATGTTTCGTACCAAATTGAACCTTTTGGCAATTTTTACGTTTTATTAACGATTATTCAAACCAATTCTTATTAACTTTGTCAAATCAAAAAAGTACAAATTATACATTCCATAAAAATGAAAAATAAAATTTTTTTTCTTACCGTATGTCTATCAATTAGCGTATTTGGGGCATTTTCACAAGATTCAAAGGCTGGTGCTATTATTGATGCAATGCAGCAAAAGTACAAATCAATGAAAACTTTTGGAGCATCTTTTACTTACGGAACAGATGGTTCAGCACAAACCTTACAAGGAAATATTACGGTAAAAGGAACAAAATATCGTTTAAAAACGGGGGGTCAAGAAATTTACAATAACGGCAAAGATGTTTCTACGTATATTAAAGAAACCAATGAAGTAAATATTTCTGATTATGAACCTTCTGAAAGTGACTTGAATCCTGCTAAAGTTTATACTTTTGATAAAAAAGGATTTCGTTATGTATTTGTGCAAGAAGTAAAAGAGGGCGGAGAATCTTATGAAGTCATCGAAATGTCGCCTGAGAAAAAAGGAACGCAAGTTGCTAAGGTAAAAATCAAATTGAATAAAAAAGATAAGTCTGTAAAAAGTTGGGTAATTACCGATAAAAATGGGAAACGTCAGATTTTTAAAGTCAATAAATTTACCCCAAATATTGCCGTGGATGATAAATATTTTGTTTTCGATAAAAGCAAATATCCTGGCGTTGAAGTGAATGATCTTCGATAGCAGGAATAATGGTAAAAGAAGAAAAGGAGATAAGTAATGATTTTTAAACAAATACCTTACTTTTCTCCTTTTCTCATTTCTCCATTCCTACTTTTCTCCTCTTGAGCTAAAATCTCTCTCAAAATTAGGACTCTCCGTCTTTTGCCATTTGTCCCAGAAAGTAAAATATAGCCCAAAATTATAACGGTAAAATTTATGATGATGGCTATGATGCGTAGCACCAATTACGTGCTTTCCTAAAAGATTACCAAATAAATTTCTTGGATAAATTTCGATATCGAGGTGATTAACTGCCGCTGTAATGGTCATAATTGACAGATGAAAAAGGATTGCGTACAGATGCATCGGTACAATCATGATGATGGCTGGCATTATAAGTGCCTCCAAAAAACCCTCAATGGGATGAAAGGAAAAGGCTGTCCAAGCAGAAGTAATTTTACTATCGTGATGTATTTTATGGACTTGTTTATAAATTTTGGGATGGTGCATCAAACGATGAAGCCAGTAGTAATACGTTTCGTGAATCAACATAGAAACAACAATACTCATCGGAAACCACCAAAGCGGGTAATCATTGATATTCAAGTAGATAGCCGTAAATCCACGTTGCCAAAAAAGTGCCGTTAAAGCACCAATTACGGCAAAAATAACCGCAGTCAACATCGACCAAAATACTTCTTTTTTGAATTGATTTTTGGGATATTTCTGCTTATTTATTTTCCAATTTTCCCAATATTCACGTCTCCATAAATAAAAATACACATGAAAGAATCCGCTTAGAATAAAATATCGAGAAGTAATTAAGATGAACATTACCAAACACAAAGTCAAAAAAACAGTTGGTTGAGCAAAGTCAAGTTTGAAAAGCAGTTCTATCATATTATCGTTTTTTTACCCTAAAAAATGTTCTACTTCATTAACTCATCTTTCAATCGAAAAGTTGTCTTTATTCATTCATTTCTGAAAATTCGCAAAAAAAGGTCTGCCAATGAATTTGACAGACCTTTTTTGAACATTTTGAATGATTATAACCTTACAATCTCCGCACCAATGGCATTCAAACGAATATCAATGTTTTGATAACCTCTATCTATTTGCTCAATGTTTTCAATAATTGAAGTTCCCTTCGCTCCCATAGCCGCAATTAATAATGAAACTCCCGCACGAATATCGGGTGAAGTCATGCGAATTCCTCGTAATTGTTGCTCACGATTTAAGCCTACAACGGTAGCACGGTGTGGGTCACAAAGAATAATTTGAGCGCCCATTTCAATCAATTTATCCACAAAAAACAAACGACTTTCAAACATTTTTTGGTGAATCAGTACCGTTCCTTTGGCTTGAATTGCTGTTACCAAAACAATACTTAATAAATCGGGTGTGAAGCCTGGCCACGGAGAATCAGAAACCGTCAGCATCGAACCATCAATGAACGTTTCGAGTTCATAACGGTCTTGTGCAGGCACATAAATATCATCACCTCTGATTTCTAATTTAATGCCCAATTTCTGAAAAGTTTGTGGAATAATGCCCAAATCCTTTACAGAACAGTTCTTTATCGTAATTTCAGATTGTGTCATGGCCGCCATTCCGATGAATGAGCCAATTTCAATCATGTCGGGAAGCATCGTATGTTCAGTTCCAAAAAGTTCAGAAACGCCATCAATCGTTAAAAGATTTGAACCAATGCCCGAGATTTTTGCGCCCATTCGGTTCAACATTTTGCACAATTGTTGAAGATAAGGCTCGCAAGCAGCGTTATAAATGGTAGTTGTTCCTTCTGCCAAAACAGCCGCCATTACGATATTTGCCGTACCAGTTACTGAGGCTTCATCCAAGAGCATATACGCACCTTTCAAATGCGAAGCATCTACTTCATAAATTCCTCCGTCTTCGGGTGAATAATTGAATTCTGCCCCCAATTTCATGAATCCTAAAAAGTGCGTATCCAAGCGACGACGACCAATTTTATCGCCACCTGGCGATGGAATTCTACCTTTTTTGAAACGGGCTAATGTTGGCCCAAGCAACATAACTGAACCACGCAAACCAGCCGCTTTTTTCTTGTAAGTCTCGGAATTTAAGTAATCTAAGTTGACATTTGAGGCATCAAATTTAATAGAAGAAACATCAATTCGTGTGCAAATTACGCCCATATCGCCCAAAAGGTCGATTAACTGGTTTACATCACGAATGTTTGGAATATTGTGAATAGTTACTGGTTCTTTCGTTAAGACTACTGCACACAAAATTTGTAGTGCTTCGTTCTTTGCTCCTTGTGGAATAATCTCACCTTTCATCTGGCGACCGCCAGTTACTTTAAATGATGCCATTTAGCTAATTTGAAAATTTTAAATTTTGATGATTTGAAAACTAAAGAGTGGAATATAAAACTCGAAAATATGGTCAAATTAACTCATTTTCAAATGTAAATTATCGTCTATTTCTATTATTATCATTCCCTCTATTATCATTACTCCTTCCTCCAGTTCTATTATCGTTTGTTCTTCCGCCAGCATTGTTATTGCTGCGATTATTGTCCGTTCTGCCTCCTCTGCTATCATTGTTATTTCTTCCTCCGTCGGTTCTTCCAACCCCATCATTTCTTCCTCCAAAACTTTGGCGACCTCCATTATTGTTATTACGAGTGTCATTTCTTCGGGTATCTCCCGTTGAACTTGGACGATTATTGCTGGTATTGTTATTTCTAAGATTTCCTAAAGACGAATTTCCAGAAATAGCTTGCACAATAGTTCTTAAAAGTCCATCCGACATTTCAATAATATGTCCCCAAATCACCTCATCGTCAACTACTTCACGATTCCAATTTTGATAAAAAGTTTTCATCAAACGGGCGATATGAGCCACCAGAATACGCTTTTCATTCTCATCTTGCTCAGAAATAGCACGAGCAATCAGCAATTCTACATTACGTCCATAATAACGATATTTTAGTTGATGTGTATTGTAGGGAACGGTTTTAGGCAGTTTCCCAACTGATTCTGGCGATGGTGGTGGAAATGGGCTATCGACATCTAACTTAAAATCAGAAAGAATATATAAATCATCCCACAATTTGTTAGAATAATCTTGACTATCACGCATATTTGGGTGAACTTGACGCATCAATTCAACCATCAAATAAGCGTATTTTGTCCTCGTATTTCTATCTTGAACGGATAAAATATGAGCGACTAATTTCTGTACGTTAGTTCCGTATTCTTTCATTGGAATTTATATTTTTATCAACATTCGTTGTAATAATCTTTGTTTTTTTACGAAGATACAAAAAGCAGACTGAAACGTGAAAAATGACTAATGAATTGTTTCAAATTTTGTTAAAAATAATGAATGGCAAATATCTTGCGTGGGTTTTTGTTATCTTGCAAAATCATTTTAACAACTATAAAACCATGAATTTTAGACAATTGCCCATTTGCCTTTTAGCAGGAACTTTACTGTTTTCGTGCAATAAATCAAAAACGACCGAAAGTGATGCGAGGACTACTTTTTTAGATCTTTCTGGACGAGATACCACCATTAATCCTGCCGATGATTTTTTCAATTATATGAACGGAAAATGGATTAAAAATACCAAAATTCCAGACGACCAATCGGGTTGGGGTTCTTTTTATACCCTTTCGGAAGAAAACATCAAAAAGACCAAAGTTGTCTTGGAAGCAGCAGCAGCGGCCAAAGCATCAGCGGGAAGTTTAGAGCAAAAAATTGGCGATTTTTATGCTTCAGGAATGGATACTGTGGCCATTGAAAAACGTAGCGCAGAACCCGTGAAGGCTGAATTAGCCAAAATATCTGGCATCAAAAATTATCAAGAATATTTGGATTACGTATCAAAAAATGAAAATAATCATGGCGGTGCTTTGTTTAATTTTTACGTAGGAACGGACGATAAAAATTCGAGTAAAAATATGGTTTCTTTCTTTCAAGGGGGCACTGGCTTACCCGAAAAAGATTATTATTTCAAAACCGACTCTGCGACACAAAAAATCCGAAATGCTTATTTAAAATACATCAAAACGCTTTTCACGCTTTCGGGTACGGACGAAAAGACCGCCATTCAAAACGCCAATGACATTTTGGCATTTGAAACCAAATTGGCAAAGTCGCACAAATCGCCCGTTGAACTGCGTGACCCAATTAAAAATTACCACAAATATGCCCTTGCTGAATTGCCAAAAATCTATCGCATGGATTGGAATCAATTTTTAGAAAATATGTCCATCAAAACGGATACAGTATTGGTAGGACAACCTGAATACTATAAAACGATGGGTAAATTATTGGAATCTACGCCCATTGAAACCTTGAAAAAGGTGGAGAAATTTTCATTATTGAATACTACTTCTCCCTATCTCTCAAAAGCTTTTGGAGTGGCTCGTTTTGAGTTTTTTGGTAAAACATTAAACGGTCAAAAAGTCCAATCTGAACGCTGGAAAAAGTTGGCAAATCAAACCGATGGAGGCCTTGGCGAGCTTTTGGGGCAACTTTGGGTGAAAAAACACTTTACACCAGAAGCCAAAGCAAGGATGTTAGAATTGGTCACAAATTTGAAAAAAGTGTACCGTTCTCGCATTGAAAAATTGGATTGGATGTCGGCCGAAACTAAGGCGAAAGCCTTAGTAAAAATGGATAAAATTATTCAAAAAATTGGCTATCCAGACAAATGGAAAAACTTCGACGATGTCAATATTAGTCGAGAAACCTATTTCGAGAATGCGCAAGCGGTAAATCTTCATACGTATAAAGAAATGATTGGGAAATTGGCAAAACCCGTTGATAGAACCGAATGGGGAATGACACCTCCAACGGTAAATGCTTACGCCAATCCTGCCTTTAACGAAATTGTGTTTCCAGCGGGAATTTTGCAGTTCCCATTTTTTGATAATGCCTCCGATGATGCTGTCAATTATGGTGGAATTGGCATGGTGATTGGTCACGAAATGACGCATTTATTCGATGACCAAGGTCGCCAGTACGATGCCGAAGGAAATTTAAAAGATTGGTGGAAAGCAGAAGATGCCAAAAAGTTCAACGAAAAATCGAAAGTGGTTGTGAATCAGTACAATAACTTTACGATGTTTGGCAATATGCACGTAAATGGGGAATTAACTTTGGGTGAAAATTTGGCAGATGTTGGCGGAATTGCCATTGCATACGAAGCATTTAAACTCACCAAACAAGGACAAGAAAATGAGAAAATTGATGGTTTAACACCCGACCAACGTTTTTTTATGAGTTTTGCCCAAATTTGGCGAATTAAAGACCGGGAAGAATCGATGCGGGTTCGACTTACGACTGACCCACACTCGCCCGAAGAATTCAGAATTAATGGGCCACTCAGAAATTTTGAGCCGTTCTATAAAACCTTTAATGTAACTGAAAAGAATAAATTATTCTTAGCGGCGGATAAAAGAGCGAAAATTTGGTAGGATAAAATATTTTTCTCTTTAACTTCCCGAAAGTAGAAAGAATTTTCGGGAAGTTCTTCCAAGATTAACTTCCCGAAAGTAAAAAAACTTTCGGGAAGTTATAAATTGATAATTCTACCTCCTATTATCACTCCTGCGACCCCTAAAGCAGCAAAGACAAACAACAAAACTGCACCAGCGGCTACGTCTTTTGCCTTTTTCGCCAAAATATGATATTCTGGCGAAACTAAATCTACCACGGTTTCGATAGCCGTATTGACTGCTTCGAGTGCCAAAACACCGCCCATCGTCAAGATAACTGCCAACCATTCGCCTTCGCTAAATTCAATCCAAAAACCCGAAATTATTACTACAATAACCGCCAATAAATGAATTCGGAAATTATTGTCATTTCTAACTAAGGACATTATGCCTCTGAATGCGTGCGGGACGCTTTTAATGAATTTGTTGTGATTGAGCATTTATATGTAATACGAACTTTCCAGTTCGTACTTTAATTTTACGAATTTACCTCATCCAACCTTCAACAACATAGTTTTTCTGTAAAACTCTAAAAGATTTTCCTTTTATCGGTTTAAACCATAATTCTATTCTTGCTCCATAAGATTTTCCCCAATCACCTTCATAAATGGTAAAATGTTGCTGATATAATTTTAAAGAATCTTCTCCAGATTTAACTCGAATTCTTGATTCGGATTCAATTCGTTCTTTTGAAAGGGGAGTATTTTGAGTAATTTCAAAAATTCTCAAAAATATATCTCCTGTTTGAGTGGGTTTGAACCAAATGTAATAATCATAAGTACCTTGCTGAAAAGAGTCTACAAGATTAAAATTCAAATTAGATTTATTGAAAATAGTGACTGAATCAGTCCTATCAAGGATTTCAAAATTTCCCAGAGGCTTTTCAAACCTGACGTTTTTAGGAATTTCCAAATCGTCTGCAAAGAAATCATTTGGATAAAACATTAAGAAAAAACCTAAAAACACAAGAGTCAAGATTACAATTCCGATAAGTCCAAAACCTCTTAAAAATTGTAATCTAATCAAAGCATTAACTCCAGATAATAAGGTTATAATTACTGAAATAAAAAATATCCATTCTGAAATTTCGACAAATATTTTTTTCTCACTCATAAGCCCTAGAAAATAAAACATACCAGTTAATAAAAGAATCAATAATGATAGTTTCCAATTATTCAAAAATGAAATGATCTGTTTCTTAATAGTCATATTTTTCTTGTAAAATACTGATAATGAACAATTTGCTAATAACTAATAACAAGTAACCAATCCCCAATCACTCCTCTCTTAAAT
>JBBAKY010000123.1:0-10876 GCA_040403295.1 Arcicella sp. | reverse complement strand
TTAAAGATTAATTGCGATTTTTATAATTTACTGCAAATATTCAAAAAATAATTTTATAATTACCTAATAATCAACAGTTTAATTTTTTAAATTGTTTAAATAATTATATTTTATAAAATAATAAGTAAAAATAATTTGTAAAAAAGAAGTTAGAATATTTTTTTCCTTGATTCACAATTTCGTTTTGGAGCATTTCCCATTGTACTTCAGTTCAAAAAATCTTACCATGCTCTGTGCGCATAAATCTACATTTTTAGAGGCTTGAATCTGATAACACTTGAAATATCACTTTTTCAAGATTATATTTACATAGATATTTTAAAAATAAGTAAAGTTATGATCATTAGAATATTAGCAAAAATTTCAGCCATTTTATCCTGCATTATTTTATTAAATTGTGGTGGAAAAGAAATTCCACCTACCGTAGTAGCTTTTGATGAAAAACTTCCCCAAACTGTTGATTATAATCTGCATATCAAGCCTATCTTGTCGGATAGGTGTTTTAAATGCCATGGCCCTGACAAAACCAAAGTGGAGGCAGGTTTGCAATTGGTTACTTTTGAAGGGGCAACCGAAAAACTCAAAAGTGGTCATCACGCCATCGTTTCTGGCAATATCAATAAAAGTGAATTGGTAAAAAGGATTCTCTCGCACGACCCCGAAGAGATAATGCCCACGCCAAAATCTAATCTTTTGCTTACCGATGAAGAAAAAGCGCTCCTTATCAAATGGATTCAGCAGGGGGCGGAATATAAAGAACATTGGTCTTTTGCCAAAATCGAGAATCCAAATGTTCCAGAAGTTTCTGAAAAACAGTGGGTTAAGAATCCAATCGACAATTTCGTTTTACAAAAATTAGAAGAAAAAAAGATAAAACATTCCGACCAAGCCGATAAAGAAACCCTGTTACGTAGAGTTTCGATGGATATTATTGGACTTCCTCCAACCGTACAAGAATTAGACAATTTTTTGAAAGAGAAATCTGCCAATGCGTACGAAAAAGTGGTGGATAGGTTATTAAAATCTCCGCATTATGGCGAAAAAATTGGCGTTGAATGGCTTGATTTAGCTCGTTACGCCGACTCGCACGGATATCAAGATGATGGCATGCGTAATGTATCGCCGTGGAGAGATTGGGTAATAAATTCTTTTAATAAAAACCTTCCTTACGATAAATTTATAACCTACCAATTGGCGGGTGATTTATTACCGAATGCCACAAATGAGCAAAAATTAGCCACTTGTTTTCTCAGAAATCACCCCCAAACTCAAGAAGGTGGCGTGGTTGAAGAAGAATATCGTACCGAATATGTGTTGGATCGAGTGGGGATGTTTGGCAAGGCATTTTTAGGTTTGACGGTTGAATGTGCCAGATGCCACGACCACAAATATGACCCCATCGCCCAGAAGGAATTTTATCAACTTTCTCATTTTTTTAATCAAAATAACGAATCAGGGATTATTCCCTACAACGGTGAAGCATCGCCAACCGTCATTATTTCTACGCCTGAAATATCGGCAAAATTGAAGTATATCCGCACGCAAATTGCTCCACAGGAAAATGCCATAAAACCATCTCAGCCTGTTTATAAAGCCAATTTTGAGCAATGGATTGTGGAAGCTCAAAAAAATCCAGCAAAATATGCCGTTAGCAAAAAGCACCTTGTTGCCGATTTTCCTTTTGAAAGAAATATTCTTAAAAAGGAGAAAAAAATGGATGATAAACTTAAAAAGGAAGTCGTAAAATTCAAGCCAGCCGCTTATCAAAACATGGCGATTGATTCTATAAACGCTTATATTGCAGGCGATTGGGATAGACGACCTAAGTTTATTAAAGGCGCTGTTGGTAATGGATTATTACTAAAAGGCGAATGTGGGATTGATTTTCATAGACAATTAGATTTTGAACGAAATCAACCTTTTTCAGTTAGTTTGTGGGTAAATGCGCTTAAACCTGGGCAATTTGGACCCATATATACTTCTGATAATGGTGAATTTGAAGGACGCAGAGGATATCGTTGTTGGTTGTTGAAAGATGGCACTTTACAGGTTAGTTTCAGCTACGTTTGGCCCGCCAACTGCATTGATTTTGTTACAACTGAAAAAATTACGTATAAGAAATGGCAAAATATTGTCTTAACCTACGATGGAAGTAGTAAGGCTTCGGGAGTAAAACTTTATCTGGATGGCAAAGAAATGCAACGGAATTTGTTGGTCGATAATCTAACAAAATCAATGAAACATGGCGAACATAATACTCATTGGACTGACCTACCTTTAATGCTTGGCAAGGAATTTCATGAAACGTTGGATAATTTTGCCGTGGACGAATTCAAAATATATGAACGCCAATTGGCTCCTATTGAAGTGTTGGGAATTGCCAAAAATAAAGAACAAGTTTCGGCTATTTTGAAAACTCCTAAAAAGGACTGGACGGAGCAACAATACCAAGCACTTTTTGATTATTACCGACTCAATTTTGACCCTTATTTTGATGTTTATGCTCGAAATTTGATAAAATTGAGAGCCAAAGAAACACAATTAATCACGGATGAAAAGGAGGTAATGGTCATGAGCGACCTCAAAATGCCTCGCAAAACATTTATCTTAAATCGTGGTTCGTATGATGCACCCTCTACGGAGGTTTCGTATGGCGTAATTAATAGAATTTTACCATTCGATGATAATTTTCCTAAAAACCGTTTGGGGCTTGCTCAATGGCTTTTAGATGATCGAAATCCGCTATTTGCCCGAGTAGTAATGAATCGTTTTTGGCAAAATTACTTCGGATATGGACTTTCAAAAACCGCTGATGATTTCGGAAATCAGGGTGAAATGCCTTCTCATCCTGAGCTTTTGGACTGGTTGGCTACGCAATTTAGAACTTCAAATTGGGACGTAAAAGCCATGCAGAAGCTTATTGTCATGTCGGCAACGTATCAACAATCCTCTTTGAAACGAAAAGATTTGATGGAAATAGATGCTGAAAATCGCTTATTGGCTCGTGGGCCAAGTTATCGTTATTCGCACGAACAAATTCGGGATGCCGTATTGGCAGGAAGTGGATTATTAGTTCATAAAATTGGAGGTTCGAGTGTGTATCCTTACCAACCCGCTGGCATTTGGGAGGCTTTGGCAACTCGAAATGCGACTTCTTACAAACAACAGCACGGCGATTCATTGTACCGCAGAGGACTTTACACCATTTGGAAACGGTCTTCCCCTCCCCCGTCCGCCATAACTTTTGATGCTCCCGAACGGTATTTCTGTGTGGTGAAACGCCAGAAAACTTCAACGCCTTTGCAGTCATTAGTGATGATGAATGACCCACAATACAACGAAGCTGCCCGCAAATTGGCCGAACGAATGATGCGTGAAGGAGGTACAACGCAAGAAGGACGCATCACACTCGCATACAAGGCAATGGAATCTCGTTATCCACGGAAAGAAGAGGTTACTATTTTGAAAGAAATGTATCAAGCAGAATTATTGGATATTCAAAAAAATCCCAAAAGAATAAAAGAATTATTATCAATCGGAGAATCAGAAGTTGATAAATCCTTAAATCAGAAAGAGTTAGCCGCAAATACAGTTTTGGCGATGACCTTGATAAATTTTGATGGAACGGTTATAAAAAGGTAAGAAATGAAAAATCACATACAAGAAGTTGAACATCAATTAAGCCGTCGTGAATTTTTATTCAAGTCGGGTTTAACGCTTGGTGCCGCCGCTTTGGGTTCGATGCTGAATCCTTTGGAAGCTCTTGCGGGTGATGGCGTAAAAGGCCCACATTTTGCCCCAAAAGCCAAACGGATTATTTATTTATTTCAATCGGGCGCTCCTTCTCAATTGGATTTATTCGATTATAAACCCAAATTGAAAGAAATGTTTGGCGAGCAATTGCCCGAATCAATTCGGAATGGACAGCGCCTCACGGGAATGTCTTCGGCTCAAAAATCATTTCCTTTGGCCATCGGTAAAGTGCCTTTTCATCAACATGGTCAATCTCGGGCTTGGATGAGTGATTATTTGCCTTATCACCACCAAATTGCCGACGAAATAACCTTCATCAAAACCTTAAATACCGAAGCAATTAATCACGACCCCGCCGTGACTTTTTTCCAAACGGGCAATCAACAAGCGGGTCGTCCGAGTATTGGTTCTTGGGTTTCTTATGGCTTGGGTTCTGACAACCAAAATTTACCAAATTTCTGCGTTTTACTATCACGTTCAAATAATTATGATCAACCGCTTTACGCTAAATTATGGGGAAATGGCTTCTTACCGTCCGAACATCAAGGCGTAATGTTTCGGTCGGGAAAAGACCCCGTTTTATACCTAAACGACCCCAACGGCATGGACAGAACGTCTCGCAGAAGAATGTTAGATTATTTAGGAAAACTCCAACACGAACAGTTTAATCATGTAAAAGACGTAGAAATAAATTCGAGGGTAAGTCAATACGAAATGGCTTATCGTATGCAAACTTCCGTTCCAGAAACGTTGGATATTTCTAAAGAACCCGATTATATTTTTGATTTGTACGGGGAAGATGCTCGCACGCCAGGTACTTTTGCCGCTAACTGCTTATTAGCCAGAAAATTAGCCGAGAAAGATGTAAAATTCATTCAATTATACCATCAAGGTTGGGATCATCACGGAAACCTGCCTGCTTCTATGGCAAAAATCGCCAAAGATGTTGACCAAGCATCAGCGGCTTTGATAAAAGATTTAAAACAACGTGGAATGTTGGACGATACGCTCGTGGTTTGGGGCGGAGAGTTTGGGCGTACCAATTATTCTCAAGGAAAATTAACGGTTGATAATTACGGGCGTGACCATCACCCAAGATGTTTTACCGTTTGGATGGCGGGTGCGGGCGTGAAGAAGGGTTTTTCTTACGGAGAAACCGATGATTTTGGGTATAATGTGGCCAAAGACCCCGTTCACGTACACGATTTCCAAGCAACTATTATGCACCTCATGGGCATCGACCACGAACGCATGACCTTCAAGCATCAAGGTCGTCGTTATCGTTTAACCGATGTGGCAGGGAAGGTGGTGAAACCTGTTTTGATTTAAAGTATTAGACCTCAGATTTTATTTATTATAGGTATGGGTTAGGTTTTAGTGGTTATTAGTACTACAACTTACTATTTATCAGCAAATTATAACATATTCAAACATAAACTAATCTCCAACTGGTACTTGCTTAACTCAAATTTATAAGAGGGCAAGTATTTTACTTTCTTAACCCTTATCTTTGTGCGTAGTCTATATTTTTTCCATTTAGCACAAACCCATGAAGAAAATTTTCCTCTTAATCATCTTATTCTCGTCTTTTTCAACATTTGCCCAATATTCCGAAAACAGTAATTTTCATCATCGCATCTTTGTAGGTACCACGTTTCCTTTACGGGTTCATGCGGGATATGAATTACAATATAAACGCTTGCAAATCAATGGGTTTGTGGGTTTTATGTCTCAAAATTACCAAAATTTTGTCTTTGAGATTTTACAAAAAATCAAGTCTGACTATAGGGGAGAACTGGGCTATTTGAAAGATTTTGCGAGTCCCAAAACACAGTTTGGTAGTGAATTAAAATTAGATATTGGCAAAGGAATTTCAATTGGAGCAACCGCTCAAACTTTCAGCGCCAACATCACGGATACGCCCAGAGGCATCACTGCGGGAATTTTACCCGAAAATTTGGTTTACATCGAAAGTTTTTTGAGCAATCAGCCCGATGCGCAAAATATTTATCAAAATAAGCAAGTGGAAGCCTACATGAATACCATTTTAGTAGGGCCAGTGCTTGAAAAAACCTTTTGGTTAAATACCCAAAAGACCCTTTTTATCGGAACAAAATTGAGTTACTGGTTTTTAGCAAATCGTAAAAATGACCTTAAAAGTCAAGATTTTACGCCAGAAGAATTACTTGCCATTGATACGTTTAAACCTTTATTTTTGAGAAAAATCGATAAAATTTCCTCCCAATTTCAAGCACCCAGTTTCGGCTTAGAATTGGGTTTATCTTTTTAGAATTTTGGTAAAAAAGGGGTTTATAAATCAATATAATTTGATTCATAACCCCTATTTTTGTAATAACATTCGGAAAAAGCCGTTTTGAAATTATCAATAAATCTTATCTCGAAACTTATGAAGAATATCCTTTTCATTCTTTTATTTTTTTCCTGCTTTACAGTATTCTCTCAAAATTCTTTGAATGTTTATTCAGAAGCCCCTGATTTTCGGCACCGTATCTTTGGAGGTGCGCAGTTTCCTTTACGAGTTCATGTTGGCTACGAGTTGCAATATAAACGCTTGCAAATGGCCGGGTTTGTAGGATTCACGCCCAAGCGTTACCAAGATTTAGTATTTGTAATTTTACAAAAAATTAAGAATGAATACGTGGATGAATTAGGCTACTTGCGAAATGCTGCCGAACCCAAAATCCAATTTGGCGGTGAGCTCAAACTGGATTTTGGTAAAAATATTTCTATAGGTCTAACGGCCCAAACTTTCAATGCTAGCATTCGGGATACACCCAAAAATATCACCCGAGGCATTTTACCCGAAGAAGCGGCCAATATTGAAGCACTTTTGAATTATTCTGCGGAAGTAAAAAATGCTTACGAAAATAAGGTCGTTGAAGCATTTATGAATACCATTGTGGCGGGTCCAATTATCGAAAAAACATTTTGGTTAGATAAATCAGAAACATTTTTTATCCGAGCAAAATTTGCGTATTTAGTTTTAATAGCTCGTGAAAATGATCTTAGATCTCAAGATTTTACGCCAGTCGAACAATTAGGAATTGACTCTTACAAACCCCGTTTTCTGAACAAATTAGAGCGAGTTTCTTCAAAATTACAAGCCCCCAGTATTGGTTTAGAATTAGGAATTGCTTTTTGAAAATTTCCTATTGTTTAGGTTTTGAGGAAATAGTACATTTTTCAAATTTTTTCAAAAAACAGACTTCTCTTGCTCCTTTAGGATTTCGTTAATATTTCGTCAAATTTAAATTTTGTAACTTATACATCTTTTTTTTGCCAATTTTGTGTCATCAAATTTAAAAATCAAAAAATGAACTTAACAAACAACAAAATTTTAATTACAGGTGGTGCGAGTGGCATTGGCTTAGGACTCACCGAAAGATTTATTCAGGAAGGAAATACTGTTATCATTTGTGGCAGACGTGAACCAGTATTGAAAGAAGTGTCCGACAAATTTCCTACTGTCATTACAAAAGTTTGCGATTTATCGTCAGAATCTGAACGTGTTGAACTTTATAATTGGGTTGCCGAAAACCATCCCGATTTAACAGCTTTGGTAAATAATGCGGGTATTCAGAATTGGATGAACGTAACTGATGAGGATTTTTATCAAAAAGCAAATGAAGAAGTTACCACGAATATTTTAGCGCCCATTCATTTAACCTCGCTATTTTCCAAGCTTGATTCGCTCAAAACAATCATTAACGTCACCTCGGGATTATCGTTTGTACAATTGGCAAAAGTACCCGTTTATTGCGCTACAAAAGCATTTTTTCATTCGTTTACGATTTCTGTAAGGCATTTATTAAAAGAGAAAAATATCGAAGTAATTGAGATGATTCCACCCGCTTTGAATACTGATTTAGGCGGAAAAGGCTTACATGATTATGCGCCTCCCGTAAGTGCTTTTATCGATTCAGTTTTCCAACAAATGAAAGAAGGCAAAACTGAATTGACGTTTGGAATGAGTGAAATGGTCTCTAAAGCGAATCCAGAAGAGATACGAGCAACATTTAATAGGATGAATCAATACTTCTTTGCCAATTCGTAAAAACCCTCTAAGTTTTAGACTTCGAGGGTTTTTTAGTAGAAATCTATTACAAATCTCCCAACATTGGTCTTAATAAAATCTCTTCCAAAACCGTTGAATCAGGCAAACTGTATGCCGTCCAAACCACTTGAGCGATGTCTTCGGGAGCTATAAATCTTTCGGCTGGCAATTCCACACCCGCCCATGAGTTGGTGAGTGTTGCCCCTGGCAGAATACTCGTTACCCGTACATGATGCGGTTTTAATTCTTCTCGCAATACTTTACTCATGCCCAATAAAGCAAATTTCGAGATACAATACGACCCTCCGTTGGTATATGCCGTAATACTTGCCGTTGAACAAATATTAAAAATATAGCCTTCTTTACGTGTTATCATGTCGCCAACTAAGGCTCTTGTGAGGTGATAGGCACTGTAAAGATTGGTTTCAATCATGGCCTCCAAAGTGCCTTCTTCTTCGTTGTGGATTTGCCCAGGCAAGAAAAAACCCGTGTTGTTTACGAGTATATCTACTTGATTTACAGTAGCTTTTACAAAATCTGCAAATGCTAAAACCTCTGCTTTCTTGGACATATCTGCCTTAAAAAAGTGGACATTTTCTGGAAAATTCTCCTCCTCAGTTCTCGCACAAGTCAACACCGTGAAGCCTTCATGGGCAAATTTATTAACGACGGCTCTACCAATACCTTTTGTGCCACCCGTTACTACTATCGTTTTGTTCATTATCTTTGCTTATATTAAGTTGTAAAGTTAAAAAGTTAAAGTAGTTGAAGAGTCAAAGTAGTTAAATAGTTTTGGGGAATCACTTTTTAACTGATATAAATTTCAACTGTTTAACTTTCTAACTTTTTAACTTCTCTAACTCTTTAAAAAAACTAAAAAAATGACAGTATTAGGTCGCTATCTAATTTTTATTGGAAAACTTTTCACTAACAGAGAAAAATTTAAAGTTTATTTTGGGTTAGTGTTCGATGAAGCAGTTCTGATCGGGATTGGCTCTTTATTAATTGTGTCCATCGTTTCTTTCTTCTTGGGGGCAGTTACCTGTGTGCAAACTGCCGCCAATTTGGATAATCCTTTTGTGCCTCATTATATTATTAGCTTAATTGTACGAGATTCTACCATTTTAGAATTTGCACCAACCATTACGGGTATCGTTTTGGCAGGAAAAGTAGGTTCAAATATCGCAGGAGAATTAGGAACGATGCGAATCACCGAGCAAATTGATGCTTTGGAAGTGATGGGAATTAATTCGACTTCTTATTTAGTTTTACCCAAAATCATTGCAGCCATAATCGTGTTTCCGATGTTAGTAACTTTAGCGGCATTTCTGGCCATTTGGGGTGGATATTTAGCGGGATGGCTTACAGGGGCAATTTCACCACAGGAATATATTCAAGGAATTCAATATGAATTCAAGCCATTTAATGTGACTTTTGCTTTGATTAAATCCGTATTTTTTGCGTTTTTAATCGTAACAATTTCTTCTTTTCAAGGATATTTCACGAGCGGAGGAGCTTTAGAAGTGGGTCAGTCAAGTACCAAGGCTGTAACCAATAGTTGCATTGCCGTATTGATTGCCGATTATTTATTGGCTTCATTGCTGATAACGAATTAGAGTTTAACAGTTATAGAAGTTAAACTGTTAAAGAGTTAAAAATGTGAATGTAACTAAATTTTAACTCTTTAACTCTTCAACTAAAAAGACCGCCTCAACTGCCTCCTTCACATCATGTACCCGCAAAATATTTGCCCCTTTCAATAAGGCAACCGTATTCAAAACCGTTGAACCGTTGAGTGAATCATTAGGAGAAATATTGAGTTTTCGCCAAATCATTGACTTTCTCGACACGCCTACCAACATTGGGCTATCCAAGAGCTTGAAGTCTTCTAAATGATTTAATAAAACATAATTTTGGTCGGCTGTTTTGGCAAATCCGAAGCCTAAATCTATAATAATATCCTTTTGCCCTAATTGTCGTAATTGATAGATTTTCTTCTGTAAATCATCCAAAACATCCGTTACCAAATCTTCATAATGCGTCATTTGCGTCATGCTTTCAACCGTTCCTCTCATGTGCATCAATACGTAAGGCACGTTTAATTTTGCGACTGTTTCAAACATTTTATCATCCAAAGTTCCCCCCGAAACGTCATTAATCATCACAGCACCCGCTTCCACGCATTGCTGTGCCACGGTTGAACGAAAAGTATCAATTGAAATTAAGGCTTCGGGAAAATTATGAATAATTGCCTCCACGACTGGCAAGACCCGTTTAAGTTCTTCATCCTCACTCACGGGCATTGCACCTGGCCGAGTAGAATGTCCGCCAATATCTAAGAAAGTTGCACCCGCCGAAAGCATTTTTTCGGTTTGGCTCAGAATTTTCGACAAATCAGTAAAGCGACTTCCTTCGTAAAAAGAATCGGGTGTGATATTCAAAATCCCCATAATGCGAGGTTTTGTGAGGTCGAGGAGGGTTTGTTTTAGGTTGATTAGCATTTTTTAAATTTGTAAATTCAAAGAAAGGAGATTATTTTGTTACCAGTATAAATTGTCGAATTCCTTGTAACATTAATTTTACTTCTTCGACAGAGTATTCATCATATTTCCCATGAGCAGCTGAATTTCGGATTCCCAACCAAGCAATTATTTGTTTTTGATAAAGTCCAGAATAAACATTCAATTTTGCTAAATCTGCATTCATTACATCCGCTTTTTTGGCAATAAGTTTTTCTTTATTATTTAATATCTCAAGACTAACATCATTAGCTATACATAATTCTCTCAAATGGACTTCTATAGTTGTACCAATTAAGACGGCAGAAGGGTCTTTGTATCCTTCTTGCAAAAGATGTTCAGCCATTTCCAAATAATCAGAAAAAACCTCTGATTGAATTATTTCGTTAATTGACTTTAAATACCCTTTATCAAGGTCAATTCTCAAAGCAACAACAATTCCCATAATACGTAGAAGCTTTTCACCATCGTGAATACCTATCTTCTTTAACGTATCTTCAATATCTTTATAATATTCTGATTTATTACC
>JBBAKY010000122.1:0-11017 GCA_040403295.1 Arcicella sp. | reverse complement strand
AAAATAAGAATTGCAAATAATTTTTAGGTTAATTATTTAATAACCAAGTAGTTATGATTTATACTTTTATAAACTTATACAAAATTTCGTTTTGGTAAAATTGATATTTTATAGCGTAAAGGAACAAAAGTCCGTAACTTTGGATTGTGTAATTAGCCATTAATATTACATTTTTTAAATCTTACATTCCTCTATGATTACTTTTCAGGCTATTTTAACGTAGCATAACAGAGGCTTTGACTTTTAAAATTAGCATAGCAATGGAAATAATATTTTGTCAATATTTATGCCCTGTCCAGGATAATCATTTAAAAAGTTCACGTATTCAAATGTGAGCTAACCGCTTATAATGTCAAATATAAAACTAGATACCATTGAGGAAGCCATTGAAGCTATCCGTCAAGGAAAAATAATCATCGTTGCTGATGATGAAGACCGTGAAAATGAAGGAGATATGATTTGTGCTTCCGAGGCAATGACTCCTGAATTAGCCAATTTTATGATTCGTCAAGGTCGTGGATTGATGTGCGTTTCGCTTACAGAAGAACGTTGTCAGGAATTAGGTTTATCCATGATGGTAGGCTCAAATACGGCAACCCATGAAACCCCATTTACCGTTTCGGTTGATTTATTGGGACAAGGTTGTACCACTGGTATATCCGCTCAAGATCGTGCAAAAACCATTTTGTCATTGGTTGATGCAAAAACAAAACCCGAAGATTTGGGTCGCCCTGGGCATATTTTTCCCCTCAAGGCCAAGAAAGAAGGCGTTTTGAGAAGAACAGGCCATACCGAAGCCGCTATGGATTTTGCTTCTTTAGCAGGTTTTCAACCATCGGGCGTTTTGATTGAAGTCTTGAAGGATGATGGTTCTATGGCTCGTTTGCCAGATTTGCGTGAAATTGCGGATAAGTTCGATCTTAAATTGGTGACAATCAAAGATTTAGTGGCTTATCGTTTAAAACACGAAAGCCTGATTAAGCGTGAAATTGGTGTAGATATGCCCACCGAATTCGGTCATTTTGAGTTGATTGCTTTCAAACAAATTACGACTGGTGATACCCATTTAGCCCTAATAAAGGGAACTTGGCAAAAAGATGAAGCCGTGATGGTGCGGGTGCATAGTTCATGCGTTACGGGGGATATTTTTGGCTCATGTCGTTGTGATTGTGGTGGACAACTACACAAGGCCATGGAAATGGTTGAAAAAGAAGGAAAAGGAATTATTTTGTATATGTTTCAAGAGGGTAGGGGTATTGGTTTAATCAACAAATTGAAAGCCTATAAACTTCAAGAAATGGGACGTGATACGGTAGAAGCAAATTTGGAATTGGGTTTCAAAATGGATGAGCGGGATTACGGTGTTGGGGCCTCAATTCTAAGAGATTTAGGCGTTAGCAAACTCCGTTTGATTTCAAATAACCCCAAGAAAAGAGCAGGATTGTTGGGCTACGGCTTAGAAATTATAGATACCATTCCTATTGAAATAGCCTCAAATCCGCACAATGAGAAGTATTTGGAAACGAAGCGAGATAAAATGGGACATACATTTAAGGATTTATGATTTAGCGAGTAACCATTAACTCACAGTTATTTTTTAAGCATACAAAAAGGTCGTTGAAATTAGATCAACGACCTTTTTAATGCTTAAAATTTTACAAATAATTACAGCACCATGATCACCCGAGTGCCATCTACATCAATTCCTTCAATTTTTACTCTTCCTTTACGACTTGCCAACATCTGGGCTACTTCTTTGGCATCGGCCACTGGTTTTTCGTCAATTTTTGTAATCACAAAACCTTTGTCAAAACCTTGATAACCAAAGCGTCCGTTTGGATCAACTTCGGTTACTTTTGCACCGCCCGATAACTTATATTTCGCTTTATCACCTTCGGATAAATTTGATAATTTAGCGCCTAAATATTCACTGGTTACAGCAGTAGAAGTTTCACCTTTCACGATGCCTGTATTACCATCTTTATTCTTCAACACTACGTTGAAATCTTTGATATCACCATCACGATTAACCGTAACAACCACCGTTTCACCTGGACGTTTACGACCAACCAATTCCATCAATTTTGATTGAGAACCCGTTGTTACTCCGTCAATTTTAATAATCACGTCATTCACTTTCAAACCCGCTGATTGTGCTGCACTTCCACCCGCTGGGAAGCCACCTACATATACGCCATCATTCACTTTCAACCCTTTTTCTTCAACCATTTTGCTGTTTACTTCGCTGATATTTACGCCCAAATATCCACGTTGTACATTGCCGTACTTAATCAAATCGGCAGCAACCTTTTTCACAATTCCAACGGGTACAGCAAATGAATATCCTGCAAATTGACCTGTACGGCTATAAATGGCGGTATTAATGCCTATTAATTCTCCTTTCAAATTCACCAAAGCACCGCCCGAATTTCCTGGATTAACGGCTGCATCGGTTTGAATGAACGATTCTAAAGGATTCACATCTTTATCACGGTCAATAATATTCTGACGACCTTTTGCCGAAACAATTCCTGCTGTAACGGTTGATTCTAAATTGAAAGGATTACCAACTGCCAACACCCATTCGCCCACTCTGATCGCATCCGAATCGCCAAAGTTTAAAAATGGTAAATTTGTAGCTTTCACTTGAATGACCGCAATATCCGTTGAAGGATCAGTGCTGATAACTTTTGCTTTGTAAGAACGTTTATCATTCAAGACAACCGTCACTTCATCCGCATCTTGTACCACGTGATTGTTAGTTACAATATAACCATCCGCACTAATAATTACACCCGAACCTGATGCTTCCTGTGCCTCTGGTTGTTGACGACGACCACCGCCTCCGAAAGGATTGCCTCCGAAGAAATCTTCAAAGGGATCAACCATTTGACCTTGACGGCTGACATTACGAGTCATTTTAGTGGTTATATGCACAACCGCAGGTGTTGTTTTCTCAGCAGCATATGTAAAATCACCGGGGTTGCTTGGCGCTGTCGGTGATACATCCGAAACCAAGCGAGTAAAAGCAGAAGGCGTTGTGGTAAAGACGGCATCCGAAGGCGATTTCTCCAAGAACAATTTATAGGCTCCGAGCGTGGTTGCACTACTCAACGCTCCGACAATCGCAAGGGTTTTTAAATTACTTTTGATTTCCATTTTTTTTATCTATTTTTAAATTAAAAATTTGTGATTTTTATGACTACTAAATTAACGTAAAAACTATTTGGAAGGTGCATTGGTTTCTGGGTTTTTAACATATTTTAAGAAAAAGCTTTGAGCCTTGAGCCTCAAGCGTTGAGTTTTATGCTGAGAATTCTAACATATTTATTTTATAGGTAAAGCAAAATCTAAAAACATCATTCGTGCTGAATTTTTATGAAAAAATCTGATCTTCGCAGTTTATAGCTCACCGCTCATAGCTCAAAGCTAAAAAATGGCATTATTTTCGATGTAAAAAAACTATTTACCCAGTATAACAAACTTCTTTTTTTTACGTTAAAAACTTAATGTAAATGAAAAAGGTATCTTTGTCGAAATTTTCGATTCAATATAAACATGAAGAAACATACCCAATTACTGATTTTATTATTGATTGCCACCCTAAGTTCGCAATCAGTCGTAGCACAGTTCAAGTTTTCAAACCTCTTTGGGAGTAAAGAAAAACCACGCAAAAACCGTATTTTTGAGCCTACTTCAACCGTAAGTTTGGGGTTTGGAACTTCCAGTTATTACGGAGATTTATCGCCTTATGGTAGAATCATACAATCAACTTTCAACGGAATTCGTTGGAATGCCAACTTCAATTTCACCCGTCAAATCTCTCCATCTTTTGGGGTTCGTTTTGGACTTACTTGGGCCAGAATTTCGGGCGATGATAGTTATATGGATGGCGTAGCGGGTTATCAAGCCAATTTTATGCGAAATCTTCATTTCAGAAACGACATAAAAGAACTTTCAATTATTGGACAGTATGATTTAGTGCGCACAGAGCGTAGCTATTTACGCCGTGAGCAAATAATTCCTTATATTTTTGGCGGTATTGCCGTATTTGCCCATGACCCCGTTGCTCGTCCAGATAGTAGTGTTTATCAAAGTAGAGATTGGGTTCGTTTGCAACCTCTAAATACTGAAGGACAAGGTTTGCCGGGTTATGCAACGCCCTATTCTTTAATTAGTGTATCGTTTCCAATCGGTTTTGGCGTTCGATACAAACTGAATTCAAACTGGGATTTAGGCTTTGAAATGGGTTTTCGGTACACTTTGACCGATTATTTGGATGATGCCAGTGGAAATTATGCTGACCCATTAGATTTAGCTGGACAAAGCCCCCTATCACGTGACATGGGTAATCGAACGTTGGAAAGATTTGCCGCTAATCGTGGTGTTGACCGTACCAAGGGAGTTGCCAGTTATTTAACGAGTCAAGGTTTATATGACCCTGCTTCGGGATTGGACCCCTTTACAGTTGTTACGTCGGTTCAAGGGTTTTCGGATAAGACAGACCAACGGGGTAACCCAAAATATAATGACAGTTATATGCTAACAACCTTTAAGTTGATCTATCACATTCCTGGAAAAATCAGATGTCCAGTTATTCGTTAGTGGAATTCTGATTTAGTAGTTATTGAATAGAACTACTTGAAAATCAATAACTTATTTAAGTATTTTATAAATTGGAAATAGGGCAGTCAGGTAAATTTTACCTGGCTATTTTTATAAGAAACCACAATTGAGTAATCTATTCAGCGTAAATATTAATAGAAAATTCGCTAATCATTCGTGAATTATAAAGTCATAATTCATCATCTATAATTCATCATTAAATAGTATGAAATTACTTAAAGAGTTATTTTTTATTTTTTGTATATTGCTAAGTATCAATGCTTTGTCTCAAAAAATTGAGATTGGTGGAGGTTTTGGAGCCATGAATTATAAAGGAGATATTTCTCCTGATTTTCATCCCTCTTTTGCGCAATTAGGCGGACATATTTTACTTCGTTATAATCTTAAAAAAGATATTACCTTTCGTTTGGGTGCTAATTTAGGGTCAATTTATGCCAATGATAAT
Source organism: Arcicella sp. (assembly GCA_040403295.1). GTDB lineage: Bacteria > Bacteroidota > Bacteroidia > Cytophagales > Spirosomataceae > Arcicella. Next base: position 5,946 of record JBBAKY010000122.1, on the reverse strand, counting down.
GACGTAAGCGATAGCTTTAATAAGTTGCGGGGACAGTCTTTCAAAACCAGTATTAGAGAAGTAAGTTTAATTACGGAATACAATTTTTTTAGCTATCAATACAGCAGAATGCACAAAGATTGGTCGCCTTATGTATTTGGTGGAGTGGCTTTTATGAGTTTTTCGCCCCGTGATACACCTGTTTCGGATTATAAACAGGCGGGAATCGTTATTCCTTTTGGCGTAGGTATCAAATATAATCTTTCTGGCCCTTGGGATTTGAACCTTGAATTTGGGACTCGTAAAACCTTTACCGATTATTTGGATAATTTAGGAGGCGATAATCCTGCCTTACCTCGAAATGCCCAAAATGATTATTCTCGTGACGATATGTATTATTACACATCATTGGCAATAACCTACAAGTTTATTAGAATTATTTGCCCGAAATAAACAATAGCCAATTAGAAAATATAGTCTGATGGTATGCGATAAAGTCATGCAATGTGTCGTTTTAGGATATTGTTATCCACAACAAATCCTCTACCTAATTCTTTTCCTCCTTTTATCCTATCTCATTATTCCGTAAATTTGTATTATCATTTTATATTGGCTTTAAAGACGATTTTTTTGAGTCAATTTGTATATTTATTAATCAGTTAACTATTTGATTTTTAACTATTTATAATAAAAATCTACTTATCGTAAAGTTATTCATTACAGAAAATAAAATTGACGGGTTATCGCTTTACAAAGAATAAAATTTGCGTGAGGTAAGCTAAATGATACACCATAAAAAACCATTCTGTTAAATTGTGTTAAATAGGTGAAGGAACAATTAGACCAAAACAATCTGCCAAAACATATTGCCGTTATTATGGATGGGAACGGACGCTGGGCAAAACAACAAGGTTTTGTAGATAGAGTTTTCGGACATAGAAATGCTTTGAAAGCTGTAAAGGAAGTGATTGAAGCATGTGGTGAATTAGGCGTTAAATATTTGACCTTGTACGCCTTTTCAACCGAAAATTGGAGCCGTCCGAAAGCAGAAGTGGATGCTTTGATGATGCTTTTAGTAAAAACTATCAAAGACGAACTGCCAACGATGCAAAAAAATAATGTTCGTTTAGATACCATCGGAGCAACCCATACCTTACCTAACAGTTCACAAAAGGAATTAAAGAGTGCTATTGAGGCGACTAAAAACAATACAGGTTTGACGGTTATTTTGGCACTTTCATATAGTGGAAAATGGGATATTGTAAACACTACTAAAAAATTAATAGAACAAGTTCAAAGAGGAGAAATATCCGTAGAAGATATTAATGAAGACGTTTTTGAAAAAGCATTGGATACTCGAGGGATTCCGAATCCAGATTTAATGATAAGAACGGGAGGCGACCACCGAATCAGTAATTTTATGCTTTGGCAGTTGGCGTATTCAGAATTGTTTGTTTTTGAGGATTTATTTTGGCCCGATTTCCGAAGAGAACATCTCCATGAAGCTATTTTAGATTATCAAGACCGTGAAAGAAGATTTGGAAAGACATCGGAACAGTTGAAAAGTTGAAATTAAATTAACTCAAAACTTACCCAAATGTCTTCGCTTACGTTTAAAACACTAATTACACAAGCAACAAAAGCCTAAAGCAAAATGCTAAAAGCTAATAATAAAATGAAAAAATATACTTTACTACTTCCCTTTCTGTTACTCTCTTTTATCTCGCAGGCACAATTGCGGGGGGCTTTGGGGCAACGTGCAGTAATCGCTCCCAGTCCCAGTTCTGCAGAATTAAACTACGCTGAACCCAAAGAATACGAAATTGCGGAGATAACTACCACAGGATCAAAGTATTACGACGGAAATTCAATGATTTCTTTGTCGGGTTTGCGAGTGGGAGACAAAATAAAAGTGCCAGGAGATGCCATTACTTCGGCCATTAGAAAATTGATGGGTCAAGGAATTTTGGAAGAAGTGGAAGTGGATGCGATTAAAATTGAGGGCGATAAAATTTGGCTTAATATGGTCATTAAAGAACGTCCAAGACTTTTTAAACTTCAATATACGGGTATTAAAAAAGGTGAGCAAGAAACTTTGAATGATAAAGTGAAGGCGTATAAGGGAAAAATAGTAACGGCAACCGTTAAGAAAAATATTGATTTAGCGATTCGTAAATTCTATCAAGATAAAGGTTATTTGAATGTAGCCATTAAAATTGCTGAAAAAACGGATTCATCTCGTGGAAATAATGCAACGATGAAAATTGATATTGTAAAAGGTAATAAAGTAAAAATCTCAGAAATTAAGTTTGAAGGCCTTACAGAATTATCCGAAGGAACGGTTCGTAAGAAATTAAAAAATACAAAGCAAAAAGCTTTTTATAAAATTTTTAGCCCTTCAAAATACATTCCTAAGAAATTTGAAGAAGACAAAATTAAGTTAGTTGAATTTTATAATAAGAAAGGCTATCGTGACGCTCAAATTTTGATGGACTCTGTTTATAAAGATGGTGATAAATACGTCAAAATTTTGATGAAAATTGAGGAAGGGAAGCAATATCATTACCGCAATATTTACTGGGAAGGTAATTATATTTATCCCGATAGTGTTCTATCCGAAATTTTGGCCATCAAAAAAGGAGATGTTTATAACGTCGAAGATTTAGAAAAACGTTTAAACGGAAAACCTCAAGAAGATGTAAGTTCGGCATATATGGATAATGGATATTTATTCTATCAATGCGAACCAGTTGAAACAGCCGTTGCGGGAGATTCTATTGATATTACTTTCAGAATGACCGAAGGAAAGCAAGCTACGATTAACAAAGTAATTTTGAACGGAAATACAAAAACCTCTGACCACGTGGTAATGCGTGAAATTAGAACTTTGCCCGGTCAAAAATTTAGTAAATCTGCCATCATTCGTACCGTTCGTGAACTTTCAACGATTGGTTATTTTAACCCCGAGAAAATTTCTCCAAATCCAATTCCAAAAGCGGATGGAACGGTTGACATAGAATACAACGTAGAAGAAAAACCTTCTGACCAGATTGAATTGTCAGGTGGTTGGGGTGGTTACATTGGTTTTGTGGGTACGCTGGGTGTAACTTTCAATAACTTTTCGGCTCGAAATATTACTAATTTAAGTGCATGGAAACCATTACCTTCGGGCGATGGACAGAAATTGTCGGTTCGTTTTCAGGCAAATGGTTCATCATTCCAAAACTATTCTCTATCATTTACAGAACCATGGTTAGGCGGTAAAAAACCTAATTCATTCTCTATTACGTTAAGTCGTAGTATCTCTTATCCATATAAAATTCAACAATATAATCAGTTGAGCGGTGCTAATCAATATAGAGGGGGAGGTGCTTACGGTGGCGGCTTTGGGGGAAGTCAATATGGTGGTGGTTATGGTAGTCCTTATGGTGGTTATGGTAGTTCTTTAGGAACAAACCTAAATTCTCCAACGGATAGTGCTTCGACCGCCCAATCAGAAGCTCACTTTAACAGTACCTCTTTATCGTTCAGTTTAGGAAAACGTTTAAAATGGCCCGATGATTATTTCTCATTGAGTAATTCATTATCGTTTCAATTAATTGATGTGTTGAATTTACCTTATTATGGTTATCCAGAAGGACAGTCAGTTTCAGCCGCTTTTGTGACGAACTTTTCAAGAAACAGTATTGATAATCCAACCTTCCCACGTTCTGGGTCGAGTTTTTCTTTGACAGCATCTTTGACACCCCCGTATTCATTGTTTGGTGGAGGGAATAAAAACTTGATTGAGTATCACAAATGGATGTTTGATGCTTCGTGGTTTACGCCGATTACCAGTAAATTGGTTTTCCACATGAGAACGCACATGGGTTTCTTAGGCTCTTACAGTCCAAACAAGGACATTACTCGTTTTGAACGTTTTGACTTAGGAGGATCTGGTATGCAAACGGGCTATAACGTAATCAGTCGTGATATTATCGCTTTACGTGGGTATAAAGATAGAGTTTTAGGTTCGCAAGGAACGGTACCTGCGGGTGGAGTCGCTTATAATAAATTCGTCATGGAAGTTCGTTATCCAGTATCTTTAAATCCATCGGCCACAATTTTCCTTTTGGGTTTTGCAGAAGGTGGCAATAACTTTGCTAACTATACTGATTATAATCCTTTCAAATTATACAAATCAGCGGGTGTTGGAGCCAGAATCTTTATGCCAGCCTTTGGTATGATTGGAATTGATTATGGTTTTGCCTTTGATAAAATACCAGGAATTGCCGACGGAGGTCGTCAAGCATTTACTTTCTCAATCGGTCAGCAAATTAGATAGATTTTATGAGGATGGAGAACAGATATTTAGAGGATAGATCATAGAGAATAAGCTATTAAATTCAATCTTTAATCTAAACTGTGTTATCTACAAACTGTTAATATTTTGTTAAATGTTTGAGGATTGCAATATGAAAGTTATAGGTACGTTAATGAATCGAAACCTTAATCAGGATTTAATAAACGATCATAGATAAAACTTTAAACTATTAAAGCCGTGAATAAGAAGATATTTTTACTAATTTTGCCATTCTTTTGTGCTACACTATCCTTGAAGGCTCAGAAATTTGGGTACATTGACACAGAATATATTACTTCAAAAATGCCTGAATATACCATTGCACAGGCAGAAATTGAGAAACTTACCACCAAATGGATTAAAGAAGTATCTGATAAAAATGATGAAGTAACGAAATTAGAAAAAACCTACCGTGCCGAAGAAATCCTTTTAACTGAGGAAATGAAGCAACAACGACTTAGAGCTATTTCGGATAAGGAAAAGGAAGCCAAAGACCTTCAAAATAGAGTATTTGGCTACAATGGAGATTTATTGAAAAAGAAACAGGATATTATGAAACCTGTGTTGAACGAAGTAGCAAGGGCAGTAGAAAAGATCGCAAAATTAAAAAGATTAGATTTTTTATTCGATAAATCGTCGGATGGTTTGGCCATGCTTTATACCAATCCAATTCATGATTATACGGACTATATTTTGGAAGAATTAGGCATCTCGCCCGACCAATTAAAAGAGAAGGAAAGAGAAGAAAACGAAGCCAAAACCAGTGAAGACAGCACCACCGAAGTAAAAACAACCAAAGGAAAAAGCTCTTCAAAGACTGTATCTGAAAGTGAAGTCGTTGAACAACCAAAGTCAAATAGAAAAAATACAACAATACCCAAAAAAGAGTAAAATCAACCAGAATAATAAAAAAAAATGAGAAACAAATTTTTAATTGCATTAGTAGCATTTTTTGGATTAGCCATCGCTAACGTAAATGCACAACAAAAAATCGGTTACATTAGCTTAGACTACATCTTAGCCCAAATGCCCGAAGCAAAACAAGTAGAAACAGAATTGACAGCTACTAAGACTCAGTACGACAATATGTATCAGTCTAAAGTAAAAGATTTTCAAACTAAATTGGCTGATTATGAGAAAAACGGTGCTACCATGGCAGACGTTATCAAGGCTGATAGAGAGAAAGAATTACAAGGATTGCAAGGCTCAATTGAAGAGTTTCGTCAAAATTCATCTACCTCATTGCAAAAAAAGCAAGCACAATTGTTGCAACCTTTATTGAAAAAAGTAGAAGAGAATATGCACGCAGCAGCCAAAGAAAACGGTTATGCTTTTGTATTTAACTATGATGCAGGACAAGGTACAACACCAATCGTTTTGCACGCACCAGATGATGCTAATATTTCGGATTTAATCTTGAAACGTATGGGAATTACGCCAAAGCCATTAGCTCCAGCAACAGCAACACCAGCAACAACGACTCCTGCAACGGGAGCAGCTCCTAAAAAGAACTAATATTTTTCTTTTAGATATATTAAAATCCTCTCAGATTAGATTTGAGAGGATTTTTTTCGTTTTAAAATTCCCTATTTTAGAAAATTCTTATATTGCGAAACTCTTTTGAC
>JBBAKY010000121.1:0-11111 GCA_040403295.1 Arcicella sp. | reverse complement strand
CTAATTGTAAATTTGTCATAATGAAAAGTGAATTTTAGGGTTTGACTGTTAAATACTAACACAAGAAAGACAATTTTCCCAAAAAAGCCAAACGTTAACTCGAAATTTTCATTTTTGTTTTAAATTCAAATTACTTAAAAGCATGCTTGATAAAACAAATGTGTACAGGATGGGTTAAATATCAATAGAACAATCGTTTATAAATTTAAAAAGATGTCAAAAGTATCAATTTTTTGGTTTCGAAGAGACTTACGTTTACATGATAATGCGGGATTTTATCACGCTTTAAGATCTGGAAATCCAGTGTTGCCTATTTTTATTTTTGATAGAAATATTTTGGATAAATTGGAAAATAAAAAAGATAAGAGAGTTGAATTTATTCATGAAGTTTTAACAGAAATGCAAGTGGAGTTAAATAAATTTGGCTCAACACTTTTGGTAAAATACGGAACACCCGAGGAAATTTTTCCTGCATTATTGAATCAATATGATGTTTCTGCGATTTATACAAACCATGACTATGAAACTTACGCACACGCAAGGGATAATGATGTGCTCGAATATGCCATGGCGGAAGGCGTGGAGTTTAAAACGTACAAAGACCATGTTATTTTTGAAAAAAATGAAGTACTTTCTGGAGCAGGTACACCGTATACCGTTTTTACTCCTTACAGCAGAAAATGGAAAGAAAAGTTAAATGAGTTTTACTTGAATCCTTATCCAAACGAAGTCCATTTTGATAAGCTCTTAAAGACCGAAAAAACAGAAATTCCAAGTTTGGAATCCATGGGTTTTATAAAAATTAGCGGATATTTTCCAAGTAAACAAATTCGTGATAGTATCATCAAGAACTACGCAGAAAAGCGTGATTTCCCGGGAGTTGAAGGTACTTCGAGATTATCTGTGCACCTCCGTTTTGGCACGGTAAGTATTAGAGAATTAGCTCGTAAAGCTAAAGATTTATCCGAAACGTGGCTTAATGAGCTAATTTGGCGTGATTTCTATTTTAATATTCTTCATCATTTCCCTCATGTTGGTCAGGGGCATGCGTTTAGGAAAGAGTACGAAAAAATTCAGTGGCGTAATAATGAAAAAGAATTTCAACTTTGGTGTGAAGGCAAAACGGGCTATCCAATTGTGGATGCGGGAATGCGAGAATTGAACACCACTGGTTTTATGCACAACCGAGTGCGGATGATTGTGGCCAGTTTTATGATTAAACACTTACTGATAGATTGGCGTTGGGGTGAGGCCTATTTTGCCCAAAAACTAATTGATTTTGACCTTTCAGCCAACAATGGAGGATGGCAATGGGCAGCGGGAAGCGGATGTGATGCGGCACCTTATTTCAGGGTTTTTAATCCAAGATTGCAAACCGAGAAATTCGATAAAAATTTGGACTACATCAAAAAATGGGTGCCAGAATTAAATAGTTTGGATTATCCCCAACCAATCGTAGATCATGATTTTGCTCGTAAAAGAGTGTTGGAAGTGTACCAGAAAGCATTGAAAGGGCAACTGTAAAAAAACGAGGAGTTATAAATTAGATTATAACTCCTCATTTTTTAATTAAATCTCAATTCATTTCGAAGACCCGAATATTTTCTTAAATCTAAAGTTATGGCCCCAATTTTAAGTTCAACTTCTGCCCGAACCGGAATTTTATTAGCATCATCGGTTACCCAAAGTTTTACAGATTCTTCATCTTGAAAAAAGTTATTTTTTGGTAATTGAGGCGTGATTTTGAAAGTGCTTATTTTGCCAAATTTAGTTTTCAAAACTTCTTTTCCTCTATATTTCAAACGCATATTATACACTTCTCCCTCAAAAAAGAAAATGACTGGGACACTTTCTCCGATGGCCATTTTTGAAAAATTAATGGTTCTCAAATAATAATATCCACTCACCACGTCTTGCACATTATTGGGCAGTTGGAACGTTTTTTTTTCGTTATCATCGTCAATGTCGTACTGTTTTGCTGTATTTGCTTCGTGATTAAAAATGATTTTTTGTTCATTTTTGTAATTTCCTTCTTCTTTTTTCTGGTAAAAAAGTTGGGGCAAAATCATCGCCGAATCAATATAAGAGGTCCACACATCACGCACTTTCGTAAACCAATCGGTCATTCCAACCGTTCGAGCCACAATATTTACTTTATAGCATTGACGGCCATTAGCATTTTGAAATTTATTATCCACATCCACAATTGCTTCAGCCGCATTTACAAAACCGTAATGCACACGATACTCAATGTGTTCACCAGTTGTAAAACTTGTTTGTTCAATGACAGGCTCTTTCTCAGCAGATTTAAAACTCATTGCTGAAAAGATTAAAGCAATTGCAAAAAAGTATTTTTTCATTTTACAGAAATTGTGGTAGTTTATCAGTTATATTTTCTGACTAAATAGTTTAAAAAACCGTCAAAATCGTTCTTGAACTGGGTTTTGAAAATATTTTCAAATTCATTTTGCTTAGAATTGTAGGTTTTAAAACTTACAAAATAAGCATTATTCGGTAAATCATTTTTGTTAAATTGATGCTTTGGTAAGTTTGGTAATTTACGATAAATTGTATCTTGACTCTGTTCGATTTTTTCAATTAACGAATATTTTAATGAATCCTTATACTTATACGTAAAATTTGGCAGAAAGGTTCTGTACAAACTATCCAACTTCAATGTACCACGATTGAGGAGTATGATGAAAGAATCTCGGAAAATCTTTGATTGGGTAAATCGCTTAAATTGCTTAGAATCAGTGCCATACTTAAATTTTAAAAATCTTTTTGCGCCATAATCGCCAATAAAATTAGCCAAATTTTCACTTGTTTCATGGTCATTCTTCACAAAAATCGTTCCATGCGTCATTTCGTGAATAATCAAACTCGCCAATTTCCCATCGGGATAATATAGCATGTTTGATAAAATTGGCTCGGGCAACCAACCTAACGTAGAATAGGCAATACCTTGTCCCATTTCGGTGTCGTAGCCCTTTGATTTCCAGTTATTTTGTTCTTTTACGGCGGCGGTAGAATCAAAAAAACCTTTGTAGGTAAAACTGCCAATAAACCAACTCACAATCGGAAAATCAAATTCCTTTGCTTCCATTTTGTAGGGTTCAGCTACCGTTAATAGATGAACTAATGGCTGACCATTTTGATTATAAAGTGTTTGGTAAACATCTGGATTATCGTGCAATCCTAAAGAGTCAATCGCATATGTTCGAACTTCTTGAATGTATAAAATGCGCTTTTTGAGGGAATCGGGAATGGATTTATCTTGCAGAACTTCTTTTAGTGGGCGAGTATTAAAAGCAATATCTAAACCTCCTTTTGCTTGTTGGTAAAAATATTGAACCCATGATTTTTGCCAAATTAATAAACTGATAATTAAGACAATAATACTCATCCAAATTATTCTTTTGCGTTTTTCTTTTCTTTGTTTTTGAAGTAAAATCATGATTGGAATTGAGCACGGACTATTTGTAATCCTGAATATTCAAAATATTTTGACAAAACTGATATTCGGATGCTTGATTTGAACAGATAAATAATAAACGATTTTTTGAATATTCTTGTACATTGCGAAGATACCAAGCTGATGCCTCTACATCAAGATTTGAAGTAGGCTCATCTAACATCAAGATTTCACAATCCGACCAAAAGGCTAAGCCCAATTTTACCCGTTGCTTCATACCTGAAGAAAAGAACTTTACTTCTTTATTTTTGGCTTTGGGTAATTCAATAAAATCAATGAATTCATGAATGGATAAATTATTTTTGAAGGGCTTGAATTTGGTATGAAATTCAATGATCTCGGTCAAAGTGAAGTCTTCAATGAGTTCTAAATAAGGGGCCGCTACGATTAGATGCTTGTAATAATTATCAACGAGAATTGATTTTTGTTGATTTTCGTATTGGATAAGTCCTTCAGAATGAGGCATAAAGCCCGAAAGTACTTGGAGTAAAGTAGATTTGCCACTGCCGTTTGCTCCAATAAAAGTGTAAGATTCTCCTGATTGAAATTCGTAATTCAAATTTCTGAAAACCCATTCATTCCTAAATTTTTTACCAAGATTTTGAGCAATTATTTTCAATGTATTTATGAATTATGAGTGATGAATTATGAATTATTCTGTCAGAATTTAAAGAATATCATGCTCTACAAAATTATGTCATAAAACCTTTAAATTCATAATTCATAACTCACAATTCATATTTATCAAGAAAGTCCTTTCATGATTCCTCTTTCCGAATTGCGAATAAAATTAACAATTTCGTCTCTTTCGGCGGAGGCTGGGAGATTAATTTCTATTTGTGAGAGGGCATCATTGTTATTGAAATTTTTCAGATAAACATAACGATACGTTTCTTGAATTTGCGTGATTTGTTCATCCGTAAACCCACGTCTGCGAAGACCAATTGAATTTATTCCAGCGTAAGAAAGCGGTTCACGACCCGATTTTGTGAAAGGAGGAACATCTTTACGAATTAAAGACCCACCCGAAACCATTGAGTGACGACCTATTTTTACAAACTGATGCACGGCACTTGAACCTCCTACAATTGCAAAATCCCCTACTTCTACGTGTCCTGCCATTTGTACACTATTGGCTAAAATACAGTTGTCGCCAATCAAACAATCATGGGCAACGTGAACATAAGCCATGATTAGACAATTTTTTCCAATTTGGGTTTTATGCTTATCACTCGTTCCACGATTAATGGTTGCACATTCTCTGATTGTTGTATTGTCTCCAATAATTGCAAAGGTATCTTCTCCACCAAATTTTAAATCTTGGGGAATTGCGGCAATTACTGCTCCAGGAAAAATACGGCAATTTTTACCGATTCTGGCGCCTGGAAAAATGGTTACGTTTGAACCAATCCAACTACCATCACCAATTTCTACATTTTGGTGAATAACAGTAAAAGGTTCTACTACCACATTTTGTGCAAGTTTAGCTTCTGGATGTATGTATGCTAATGGTTGTGTCATTTTTTTTCTTAGTTAAAGAGTTATAAAGTTGTAAAAGTCAAAGAGTTGTTTAATACTCTATACTGAAACTATTAAGTTACTTTAACTATCTAACTGCTTTAACTTTTTAACTTTTACGAACTAAACTTGCGGTCATATCTGCTTCACAAACAACGACTCCGTTTACATAGGCCCGTCCGTGCATCTTTGCAATTCCCCTACGTATGGGGGCTAATAAATCACATTTGAAAATTACGGTATCTCCTGGTACAACACTTTTGCGGAAACGACAATTTTCGATTCCTACAAGATATGGCCAGTAATTTTCTGGATCTGGAACTGAACTCAAAACCAAAATACCGCCCGTTTGTGCCATGGCTTCTACCTGCATAACACCCGGCATGACTGGGTTGTTTGGAAAATGTCCCGTGAAATAATGTTCATTCATCGTTACATTCTTAATTCCTACCACACTTTCATCATCCAAATACGTGATTTTATCGACCATTTGGAAAGGATAACGATGGGGTAATAATTGATAAATACGCTCGAAATTAAAAATTGGTGGTTGTTTTGGGTCATACTGAGGAACGTTATTCTTCTCAGTTTCTTTCATCAATTTTTTGATTTTCTTGGCCAATTCAACATTGGCAGCATGACCAGGACGAGCCGCCAAAATTTGGGCTTTAATCGGGCGACCAACCAATGCCAAATCTCCTACCATATCCAATAATTTATGGCGAGCCATTTCATTTGGATAGTATAATTCCAAATTATTAAGAATGCCTCTTTCCTTTGAAACGCTTACTTTTGGTTTGTCCAACATCACCGCTAAACGATCCAATTCTACATCGCTATAATCACGGTCAGCAATCACAATAGCATTCGATAAATCGCCACCTTTAATTAAATCTGCGTTAAAAAGTGCTTCTAATTCATGCACAAAACAGAAAGTACGACATTTGGCAAAATTCTCATTGAATTGCTCAATATTGGTCAAATTTGCGTGTTGACTCGATAAGAATTTAGAATTATAATCAACCATTGCCGTTAAACGATAGTCGTTCAAAGGCAAAGCCGCTAATTCAACTCCTCTTTCATTATCTTTGAAACGTACTTCAGAAGGAATTTCAAAAAATTTACGATTAGCATTTTGTTCTTCCAAACCTGTGTCCAAAATTGCTTCCACAAATTTTATCGCACTTCCATCCATAATAGGAGGTTCGGGCCCATCTAATTGAATCAAAACATTGTCCACCTGACAACCAACCATTGCCGCCAAAACGTGTTCTACTGTATTTATTCTTGCACCGTTATGTTCGATAGTCGTTCCTCTGGAAGTATCCACCACATAATCAACATCGGCATCTGCGATGGGTTGCCCAGGTAAATCAATTCGTTGGAACTTGTAACCATGATTTGGGGGAGCAGGAACGAAAGTCATATTGGCGAGAACGCCAGTGTGCAAGCCTACGCCCGATAAAGTAATGGCTTTTTGAATAGTATGCTGTTTATTCTTCATTTTTTACTGTTGCAATCGCATAATTATCATAGGATACATCAAAAAATGAGACCTATTTTTATGAGATTTAATAATTCATTTTATTTATAAATACTATTTTGCACTCGTACGTTTTGCGTTGATTTTTTGATTACTTCTCTCCCAGTTTTTCTTCAACTGCTCTTAATCTTTGTTCAATTTTAGGTAAGTTTTTATACAAAACCTGCGATTTTAAGTTATTGTGGCTATCCTGAGCCGGTGAACCAGCCATTATTCTACCCGATTGTCTCACGGTTTTTGTTATTCCAGATTGAGCCGTTACAATCGTTTTATCAGCAACAGTGATATGTCCCGCCATGCCTACCTGGCCGCCAATCATACAATTTTCACCCACTTTTGTTGAACCAGAAATGCCCGTTAATGCCGCAATAACGGTATTTTTGCCTATTTCTACATTATGAGCAATTTGTACTAAATTATCAATTTTAACGCCTTCTCTCAAGATAGTTGAACCAATTGTGGCTCTATCAACCGTTGTATTTGCGCCAATACTTACATTATTTTCCAAAATCACATTACCCAATTGAGGAATTGTGGCGAAAGTACCGTCTGCCTGTGGAGCAAAACCAAACCCATCCGCTCCAATAACAGCATTAGAATGGATAGTGCAATTATCACCGATAATGGTATTATGATAAATTTTTGCTCCTGAATAAATCGTACAATTATCTCCAATGACACAGGCATCAGAAATGGTTACATTTGGGTAAATTTTAGCGTTATTCCCAATTGTACAATGCTCGCCAATATAGGCAAATGCACCTATATACACATCTGAGCCAATTTTTGCGGTTGAACTGATGAAGGAAGGTTGTTCGATTCCTTTTTTATTTTGGGCTAAAATTTTCTGATACTCTTGAAGTAAGGTGGTGAAGGCGGCATACGCATTTTCAACTAAAATTAAGGTAGTTAGGTACTGTTTTTTAGGTTGGAATTGATGATCGACAATTACTGCGGTAGCCAGGGTAGTGTAGATATAATGTTCATATTTTGGATTTGCCAAAAAGGAAATTGTTCCTGTTGAACCTTCTTCTATTTTTGCTAATTGGTTAATTTTCAAGGTTTTATTACCTTTAACTTCACCATTTAGCATTTGAGCAATCTGTTCAACCGTAAATTCCATATTTATATCTTTGTTCTTGGTTATAAGTAAAATAGTTAAAAAAAGTGCTAAAATTCAAATTCTGAAATTGTTTGAATATCAGGCAAACAACCAGATTTAGAACCAAGTACGTAATTCTAAAATTATTCTCGCAAATATACGTCCTTTGCCCAACAAATATAGTATTTTTTCACTACATTACTTAAAGCCTTGATGGTCGGCAAATCGGAAGCATCGGCAATATCAACCACTAATTTATTCTTCGTTAAAATGTTAATCGCTTGTTTTTCAGACAGATAAGCCTCGTTTGAAATGGTGCCATCTACCACAAAATACGACAAATTATCATCATTGATTTCATCATGATTTAGAAAATCATTTTTAATTTTTTCAAGAAAAGCCTTTTCAAAAGGTTCATCGGAAATTATTATTTTATATAATTTCCTTTCTAATAATTTTTTACAAATTCCCGCAAGGATAAAGTCACTATGTTTCGACCAGATTTTCACGCAAGCCCAAATATCGTTATCATCCATCTCGGTGAATGCCTGCAAATAAGATTTATCTGATACAAATTCTGCTAAGGTTACATCATTTTTGAGAAATAAACCGAAACCTTCCGTGGCAAAAACTTCAACCCCCGATTTTACTAATTCTCTGGCTCGCCTTACAATTTGGGATAGCATGACTTCGGCACAAATTGAGGTTTTATGCAAATAAACTTGCCAGTACATCAACCTTCGAGCGGTTAAAAAGTTTTCGACAGAATAAATTCCTTTTTGTTCAACTACCAAATTATCATCGACAACATCGAGCATTTTTAAAATTCTTTCTGCGCCAATATTTCCTTCCCGAACGCCCGTAAAAAAACTGTCTCGGTTTAAATAATCCATTCTGTCAACATCTAATTGACTGGAAATGAGTTGATTAAAGAATGGTCGGTGGTATTCTCCAATAAACATCTTAATTGCCAGTGAGAGTTTTCCTTCAAATTGCCGATTCAACTCTTCCATTAAAAGAAATGAAATTTGTTCGTGTGGAACCTGATTTAAGATATGACGCTCCAATACATGAGAAAATGGTCCATGCCCAACGTCATGTAAAAGAATGGCAATTTGTGCCGATTCGCATTCGTCATCAGAAATGGGATGCCCTTTTTGTCGTAAAGTAGTAATTGCTTCATTCATCAAATACATAGCTCCCAAAGCATGATGAAATCGAGTATGTAATGCACCTGGATATACCAATTCGGCCAATCCTAACTGCTTAATGCGTCTAAGTCGTTGATAATAAGGGTGTTCTATGAGGTCATAGATAAGTTCAGAAGTTATATTAATGAATCCGTAAACAGGATCATTAATAATTTTGCGTTTGTTTATCATGTAATTTTTGGTAAAAAACTTAATAAAATTAAGACTAAACAACCTAAAAACAAAAATGAAGATTAACTTTACAATGTACAATTGAGAATTGACAATTGATCATTAAGCATAATTTCCAATTATAAGCTTTTACTTATTAACCCAATTTCTCTACTTACATTATCAATTTTCCATTTTTAATTATCAATTAATAAATATGACATTTGTAGCCTTAACCGAAAAAATCAAATCATTAGCCGCTGCCAAAGGAGGTATTGGTTCATCAATCAAATTTGCCACCGATGCAGGGAATGTTTTTTTAACTGCTGATGGCGTAGTTTCAAATGATGATGCTACGGCTGATTGTACCATTAAAGTATCTCAAAGCGATTTAGAAGGACTGATGTCGGGAGATTTAAACCCAATGACTGCCTTTATGTTTGGCAAATTAAAAATCGATGGAGATATGGGGGTGGCTATGAAATTGAAAGATTTATTTTAAAAAATAGCCATGAGTTATGAGCTATGAGTTTTAAAGTCTAATCTTTGATAAAACTCATTTTCATATTTACTCATAGCTCAAAACTTAAAGCTCAAAGCTATGAACGAAACAATAGTAGCCCTTGCAACCCCTGCGGGGGTGGGGGCTATTGCGGTTATAAGAGTCTCGGGTTCCGAGACTTTTCCGATTGTGAATAAACTTTTTAGAGGTAAAAATCTTGAAAAACAAGTGTCACACACCATCCATTTTGGCACCATCCGAGAGGGAGAAATGATTATTGATGAAGTATTGGTTTCTTTATTCAAGGCACCTGCTTCATATACCCGTGAGGATACGATTGAAATTTCCTGTCATGGTTCTGATTATATAATTCAGAAAATATTAAAACTTATTCTTCTTGAAGGGGCAAGGCTTGCCAATGCTGGTGAATTTACGCAAAGAGCCTTCTTAAACGGGCAATTAGACCTCGCCCAAGCCGAAGCGGTTGCCGATTTAATTGCCTCAGATTCAGAGGCTTCCCATCAAACTGCGATCAATCAAATTAGAGGAGGATTTTCTAAACAAATTGCGCAACTAAGGGAGTCATTAATTCATTTTGCTTCCATGATTGAGTTAGAATTAGATTTTGGTGAAGAAGACGTGGAATTTGCGGATCGTGATGATTTGCGGCAATTAATTTTCCAAATTCAAGCCGTTTTAGTACCGTTAATTGAGAGTTTCTCGTTGGGAAATGTTATCAAAAATGGCGTTCCAACGGTGATTATTGGAAAACCAAATGCAGGAAAATCTACACTTTTAAATCGCCTTTTGAACGAAGAAAAGGCCATTGTTTCAGATATTGCTGGCACAACTCGTGATGTAATCGAAGATGAATTACTGATAGAGGGAATTCGTTTTCGATTAATTGATACGGCTGGATTACGTACCGCTACCGACACGATTGA
This sequence comes from Arcicella sp., assembly GCA_040403295.1. Taxonomy (GTDB): domain Bacteria; phylum Bacteroidota; class Bacteroidia; order Cytophagales; family Spirosomataceae; genus Arcicella. The sequence goes on along the minus strand of JBBAKY010000121.1, from coordinate 666 downwards.
GGCAATAGGAGTAGAGCGTACGATGCAACAAATGGAAAAGGCAAGTTTAATTATTTACTTGTTTGATGCTTCTGAGATAGATTTGTCGTTTATCAGTAATCAATTATTAGAATTTAATGCCCCTTATCTATTAGTCGGAAATAAAATGGATAAATTATCACCCGAAAAAAAAGCTGAATTTGAAAAAGTTCATCCAGATATTATTTGGATATCTGCTTCTAATGATTTGAACATTAATGAGTTAAAAAATATTTTAGTTAAAAAAGTAAAGGCCAAAGAAATAAAAACGGGCGATACGGTAGTAACAAATCTTCGTCATTTTCAGCATCTTTCTCAAACCAACGAAGCTTTAGAAAATGTTTTGGAAGGATTAAATCAAAGTATTACAGGTGATTTTTTGGCGCAAGATATTCGTTTTGCGTTACATCATTTAGGCGAGATTACTGGTCAGATTACAACGGATGACTTGTTGGCAAATATATTTGGAAAGTTCTGTATAGGAAAGTAAGATACCCTACTAAAACAATACAAAAACCCTTGTAAAACGCTTTAAAAGGCATTTATGAGGGTTTTCTTTTTTTGGTACTATTGGTTTATATTGGTTTAATAGGGGTATTTTAGGGGTTTATCTGTACCTTATTTGTACTTTTGCATTATGAATTTAGA
>JBBAKY010000120.1:0-11183 GCA_040403295.1 Arcicella sp. | reverse complement strand
TGTATTATTGGGATATTAGTGGTCAATCTGGTTGGAACTATGGCTCTTATACAAGCCCAACAACCGCAGCACTACCTTATCTAATTTCATATAATTTTGTTTCAACAAATAACTGGGTCCATATTGCGGTTGTAAGAACACTAACTGAGAGGAAAATGTACATTAATGGGCAACTTGCTGTTGGTAATACAGCTGCTCCAGCATTTTATAACACTCCAATCTTAGCAATTATTGGTTCGAGATATAATGGAATACAAACTTTTAGTGGTAAAATAGACGACGTTAAAATCTACAACGGTGCATTAACCGATGATGATGTATTATTGCTCTACAATGAAGAACAAGGCGAATGCTCTTCTCCGTGTTCGGGGATGATATTTTCTGTAAATTCTGGTAATTGGAATTCACCTTCTACGTGGTCGTGTAGTAGAATTCCTGATTTGACAGATAAAGTTTTAATCAAAGCTGGACATACCGTTACAATTTCGGCAAATGATGCTAAAGCAAGAAAATTGGTCAATAATGGTCAGGTTTCTCTGGCAAATTCAACCAGCAAATTAACCTTTGGAGCAGCACCAACCCAAACAATAACTTATATCAGTCAGCCTGGGCCAATTAATGGCAAAGATGCAGAAGTAAGTTCTTACAATCCCACACTTACAAATCCTGATGCGAATTTTACCAATATTTTCGCTTGGACAATCAGTGGTACATCGAATATAAAAAGAGTTTATATGGGGTTTGATTTAGCTTCAATACCCACCAATGCGGTAGTTGATAGTGCTTTTTTATCCTTATATTTTAGTCAAGCATTTTTAGCAAGTTCACAAGGCTCTTTTTATACTGGACATATAGGTGACAATGCTTTTTTCATTAATCGTGTAACTGGCAACTGGGCTGAAAGTGGAATTTCGTGGAATACACAACCTTCGTTCACGAATACAAATCAAGTTTCAATTCCTGCATTTAGTAATTACAGACAGGATTATCAAAAAATGAATGTGAAGAATTTAGTGTCGGATATGGTAGCTAATCCTTCAAATAGTTTTGGGTTTATGCTGGGTCATCAAGTTGAATCTCCTTATAAAATCACCATTTTTACAACAAGTGAAGAAACAGATGCTTCCATCAGACCAAAACTGCAAATTTATTATCATTTACCTTAAATACAGTCTTAATTTACAAAAGCCTATTAAGCCAAAAGTTTAATAGGCTTTTGTTTTTCTGTATCTTTGCAAACCGCAAAATCATTGTCAATTATTGGACATTGCGTTTGATTAATAAGGTAAAAATCACTCATTATAATGAATAACTCAAGCAAAACAACTTTCGAGGAAACCAGTTATCAATCGCATGAATCTTGGTTTGCCAAACAATATCCAGACGAAGATAAAAGGTTGGAAACCATTAAAAAGTGGCAACAAAGCGTTGAAGATAAAACCGTAGATTATTGGATACACGAACAATTATTTCAATTAGCTAATCCTTTAATTAAACCCAACGAATCTTGGGTAACAGTTGGGGATGGCTATGGTTTTGATGCCAATTATTTTGCTCGAAAAGGTTGTAAAGTAATGGCTACGGACATTGGAGGAGCTTTTTTACCCTTAGTAAAATCGCAAAATTTGATTAATGACTATTCGGTTGAAAATGTAGAAAAACTATCCTTTGCCGATAATTCTTTTGATTACGCTTTTTGTAAAGAAGCCTATCATCATTTTCCCCGTGCCTACATGGGCGTGTATGAAATGATTAGGGTTGCCAAAAAAGGGATTATTTTAATAGAACCCCAAGACCCGCTAACAAAAATGCCATTGATGTTGGCAATCAAGAATATTCTTGACCGTTTTGACCCAACCATTTTACAGAAATATTGGAAGAATAGATATTCATTTGAAGAAGTCGGGAATTATGTTTTCAAACTATCTGACCGTGAAATGGAGAAAATTGCGATGGGAATGAATTTGCCTGCTATTGCTTTTAAAGGGATAAATAACGCTTATTGGCAACCTGGTTTAGATACTGAAATTGCCAATGAAAAATCGGCCGCTTTTAGAAAAATTCTATCAAAACGTAAACGAGATAATTTTCTTTGTAAGTTAGGAATATTGCCTCATCAGGTACTGAGTGCAGTGATTTTCAAAACTTTACCCGATAATGAAACCATTCAAAAACTAAAAAATGATGGTTATTTGTACTACGAATTTCCGAAGAATCCATATTTATAGTTATGTCGATGCGACCGTCGTTCGGTTCGATAATTGATGCTCGATATTCGTAAAACTATTAATCCCACAAAGCCCTTTGATTAAAAAATCGAAGGGCTTTGTTTTTATCCCTATCTTTGCATTCCAAAAAAGAATTGGTAAAAACTTACATTATAAAACAATTTTCACGCATGACAAAAGACAGGTTCAATGACCTGAAAGCCAAAGTAGAGGCTTTGAGGAGGTATCTTTGACTACGATAATAAGAAATTTCAGATTGAAGAATTAGAAGTCGTAACGCAAGACCCTGAGTTTTGGGGAAATTCAAAAAAAGCAGAAATTACGATGCGACAAATTCGTGAATTAAAATTCTGGACAATCGGTTTCGACCAACTTAATCAATTGATGGGCGACCTCGAAACAATTTGGGAATTCTACGACATGAATGAGGCATCGGAAGAAGAAGTCGATGCCGAAGGAGCAAAATTAGAAGAGAAATTAGCCGAGTTGGAGTTCCGTAAAATGATGTCCGACGAAGGTGATAATCTATCTGCCGTTATTGAAATCAATGCGGGTGCGGGTGGCACAGAGTCGCAAGATTGGGCGAGTATGCTCATGCGTATGTACATTATGTGGGCGGAAAAAAATGGTTTTAAAATCAGAGAAGTTGACCATAACGACGGTGATACGGCTGGTATTAAATCGGTTGTGATGGAAGTTGAAGGTGAATACGCCTACGGAAATCTAAAATCTGAAAATGGTGTTCATCGTTTGGTAAGAATTTCACCATTTGATTCAAACGCTCGTCGTCATACCTCTTTTGCTTCGGTGTATATCTCGCCTTTGGTGGATGATACCATCGAAATTTACATCAATCCAGCCGATGTTAGTTGGGATACATTCCGTTCGGGCGGTGCTGGTGGACAAAACGTAAACAAAGTAGAAACGGCAGTTCGTTTAACCCACAAACCTTCTGGAATTATCATTGCGTGTCAACAAGAACGCTCGCAATTAATGAATAAAGAAGTTGCCTTGAAAATCTTAAAATCAAAACTTTATCAGATAGAAATTGATAAACGAAACGCTGCTCGTGCGGAGGTAGAAGCGGGTAAAAAGAAAATCGAATGGGGTTCACAAATCAGAAGTTATGTGTTGGATGATAGACGAGTGAAAGACCACCGAACTGATTATCAAACCTCAAACACAGATGCTGTTTTGAACGGTGATATCAACGAATTTATTAAGGCGTATTTAATGGAGGCGTAAAACAAACAAGGTCGTAGGAATCAATTTCTTGCGACCTTTTTCATTTGTTACCTAAATCACTTATATCCGTCTTATTTATCCAAACCCCTTTCATTGGCATTCAATTTGTACTAAATTTGTAGTTCTGACGTTGCTTGAATAACCCACAATTACCCTTTAATGTTAAAACGATTATCACTATTTTTCCTAACACTTATCCTATTTTGGGTCGTATTTCGCACGCCCGTAATTGGGGAGTTTAACAACACGCTTTTACATTTTTTTAAGCCATCAAAAATCGCTGTAAAAAAGGTTTCTCATAGCATTTTTCCGCCTCCTCCTGCATTTAATACGAATAGTTTACTCGCTGAAAATCAATGGGTTGATAGTGTATTTCTATCCATGGATATTGATCAAAAGATTGGTCAGTTTTTCATGGTTGCCATTAATCCAACGCACGGAGAAGCGCATTATAAACACATCGAAAATCTGATTGCGAATAACTATATTGGTGGTTTAATTTTCTTTCAAGGAGAACCTTATGCTTATGCCAATTTGAATAATCGCTTTCAATCAACTACTAAAATCCCTTTATTAATCGGAATTGATGGCGAATGGGGTTTGGCGATGCGAGTGAATTCGACGATGGCATTTCCAAAGCAAATTACGCTCGGGGCAATTCAAGATAATACCTTAATTTATAAAATGGGCGAAGAAATTGCTCGCCAATGCAAACGCTTAGGAATTCACCTCAATTTTGCTCCCGTTGTTGATATAAATTCTAATCCAAATAACCCCGTCATTGGTTATCGTTCTTTCGGAGAATTGCGTGAAAATGTAGCCCTAAAAAGTAGTGCTTACATGAAAGGAATGCAAAACAATCAGTTATTGGCTTGTGCAAAGCATTTTCCTGGACACGGAGACACGCAAGGAGATTCGCATTTTACGCTTCCCCAAGTATCGTATACGGCAGAACATTTGAAGAATGTAGAACTCTATCCATTCCAACAATTAATTAATGATTCGATAAAAACGGTCATCGTTGGGCATCTTCAAGTTCCATTTTATGACTGGCGACCTGCTACGCTTTCTCAAAGTATTATTACCAATTTATTGAAAAATGAAATGGGATTCAAAGGTTTGATCATCACCGATGCTTTAAATATGAAAGGTGTGCATCAAGGACAGGAAATATCATCAGGAGAAGTTGATTTGCAGGCATTTATCGCTGGAAATGATATTCTTTTATACTCCGAAAATATTCCTGAAGGCACCCGTAAAATCAAAGAAGCCATCAATGCGGGCTTAATTCAACAAACGGATATTGACGCACGGGTCAGAAAGATTCTTCATGCCAAATATTGGGTCGGATTGAATCAGTTTAAATACATTGATAGCAACAATTTATACCAAGATTTAAATACGCCCGAAGCGACTCAAATCAAGCAGGAATTGTATAATAATGCCATTACGGTGGTAAAAGATAGCAAGAATATTTTGCCTTTCACCCCTAATAATGGCACGTTTATTTCGATAAATTTGGATATTGCTGAAGACAATCGTTTTCAACAAGAATTAAGTAAAATAACGCCGTTTCAACACTTTGCGAGTACTTCTAAAACGGACGAAGCATTTTTCAATTATGTTCTTCAAAGTGTGGATTCTACCACAACAGTTGTATTGAGTGTTCACGGTATTAATAAAAAATCTGCCAGTAAATTAGAGGTTAGTTACAATGTTCAAAATTTTGTGAAACGATTGGAACAAAAAGCTCAAAAAGTGGTAGTTTGCGTATTTGGAAATCCGTATAGTTTGAAATATTTTCCAGAACCAACAGCTTTAATTTGTGGCTACGAAGACGACCCAACGGCTTATCAAGCCATGGCAAGAGTGCTTTTTGGCGAAATTCCTGCTACTGGTAAATTACCCGTTTCGGTAGAAAATATTTTCAAAGCGGGCGACGGAATAAACCTGTCGAGTATTGGAAAACTAAGCACCGCATCGCCCGAAAGCGTAGGAATGAAATCCACTGAATTATCAGCCATTGAGCCATTAATTCAATCCTCTATTGCGCAAAAAATATTCCCAGGTTGTCAAGTTTTAGTCGCTCGTAAGGGTAAAATTGTTTACGAAAAAAACTTTGGAAAATTATCGTATGATACTAATAGTCAGCCAGTTAATCAAAATACAGTTTATGATTTAGCTTCTGTGACGAAGGTTTCGGCAACGCTTCAATCTTTAATGTATCTCTACGACCAGAAGAAATTTAGCTTAGACGAAAAGGCTTCCCTTTATTTGCCCGAATTGAAAGGAACAAACAAGGAAAGTATAATTATTAAAGATATTCTTTGGCATCAAGCGGGATTAGTAGCCTATATTCCTTTTTGGGAACGTACTCGTATTCCTTTAGGTTGGAAAACGGATTTTTATAGTCCTAAACAAACCGAAGAATGTAATTTGTGTGTGGCAGACGGAATGTACGCAAAACCAGCCATTAAAGATTCCGTTTGGCGTTGGGTGATAAAATCGCCATTGATGAATAAAAAAGACCGAGATGGCTTGTATCCTTACGTGTATAGCGATTTAGGATTAATGATTTTACAACATCTTGTTGAGCGGTTAGCGAATCAGTCCTTAGATGTTTTTACAACAAAAAATTTCTACGAACCTTTGGCAATGAACACAACGAGATTTAATCCTCTGAATTATATTTCAAAAACGCAAATTGCTCCCACGGAAAACGATAATTTATTCCGTGAAAGGCTTTTACAAGGAACAGTACAAGACCAAACGGCTGCCATGTTAGGCGGAGTTTCAGGCCATGCGGGCTTGTTTAGTTCGGCATCCGACTTGGTAAAATTACTCCAAATGAACCTCAATAAAGGAAGTTTTGGCAACAAACAATTTTTGAGTGAATCAACGATAAATCTCTTCACCAGTAGTCATTCAGCAAGAAGCCAAAGAGTTTTGGGTTGGGACAAATTACCTTCGGACGGTGAAAGTAATTTCGTTTCTAATAAAGTTTCTCTCAGTTCTTACGGTCATTCGGGCTACACAGGCACACTCGTATGGCTTGACCCAGACAAGGAATTAGTCTTCGTTTTTCTATCGAACCGTGTAAACCCATCGGCCGCCAATAATAAGATTAATACCTTAAAAATTAGACGGAAAGTGATGGATGTGGTTTATAAGGCTTTGGAGTAAATGCTTTAAATTTGACCGATTTTTTACCGCTACGAAAATGTGTTTAGAGAATATTCTTCCGTAAAAACCGTTTTAAACCTTAGCATTAATTGAATATTTCCAACATGAAAACACAAAGAATTTCCCTAATAATCCTATCAATCTTCGTTCTATCGGGCGTGGCAGTTTATTTTAAATCTTGTCAAAAACCTACCGAAACACCCACGGAAGACGTTTCATTAATTCCTTCGCCTGATTTCAAAGCCGATTCTGCTTACGCTTATGTGAAAGCACAGGTTGATTTTGGTCCAAGAGTTCCGAACACAAAATCACATCGAGAATGTGGTGATTATTTAATCGCAAAGTTGAAGCAATTTGGTTGCGAAGTTATCAGTCAAGATTTTGTGGCAAACAAATATGATGGTACAAAAATGAACGCCCGTAATATCATCGGAAGCATTAATCCGAAGGCTGAAAAACGCATTTTATTAACTGCCCATTGGGATTCTCGTTCAGTGGCAGATAAAGATTCAGTGAATAAAAAATTACCGATTGATGGCGCAAATGACGGCGGAAGTGGGGTTGGTGTTTTATTGGAAATTGCCCGTTCTATCCAAATCGCTCAACAAAAACCAAATGTAGGCGTTGATATTATTTTCTTTGACGTAGAAGACCACGGCGAACCAGAAGATTACAAAGGCGAACATAATGTTAACTCTTGGGGTTTGGGATCTCAGTATTGGGCGGCGCATAAACACAAAGAAAATTACACCGCTTATTACGGAATTTTGTTAGATATGGTTGGTGGAAAAGGGGCCATTTTTCCGCATGAGGGGGAGTCTATGAGATATGCTCCCATGATTGTTCGCAATGTTTGGGATATTGCCAGTCGCTTGGGATATTCAACGGTTTTTGTGGATGCCGAAGGCGGAGGTTTAACAGACGACCATACGGCAGTAAATGACGTAGCCAAAATTCAAATGATTGATATTGTGGAACTTCATCCTAACAGCCCAAAATTCTTTTGGCAATATCATCACACCCACGGCGATAATATTACCAATATTGATAAAAATACCCTCAAAGCAGTTGGACAGACAGTTTTATCGGTTTTGTATCAGGAGTAATTCTAAAAAAGATAGATTATTAGCGTATAACCTGATAGCCATTTCTGACTATCAGGTTTTTTCTTGTACTTTTGTATCATCAACAACCAATCTTTTATCAATGGAACAAACCGAACAATTACAATTCGTACACCTTAACGACCTTCATGTGGCTCTCGGAGCTAAAATGGTGCCTTTTGCGGGTTATTCAATGCCCGTTTTATACACAAACCTTATCCAAGAACATTTGGCGGTTCGTAATTCCGTGGGCGTTTTTGATGTCTCTCACATGGGTGAGTTTGTGGTTAAAGGCGAACGGGCTACGGAGTTTTTGCAATATGTAACTTCCAATGATGTCTCTGCTTTGGTCGATGGCAAAGTGCAATATTCATGTTTACCAAACGATAAGGGCGGAATTGTGGATGACCTTTTGGTGTATAAGCGCAACGATAATGAATATTTTTTGGTCGTAAATGCCTCGAATATTGAAAAAGATTGGAATTGGATGCAATCGCACAATTCATTTGGGGTAGAAATGCAAAACATCAGCGAAGGCATGAGTCTTTTTGCAGTACAAGGTCCAAAAGGTGTTGCTACGATGCAAAAACTTACCGATTTAGATGTAAGTTCGATGGAATATTATACTTTCAAAGAAGGAACTGTTTCAGGTATTAGTGATGTATTAATTGCTACAACAGGTTATACTGGTGCGGGAGGAATGGAAGTTTATGTGCCAAATGAACACGCAGAAGCCTTATGGAAAGCCATTTTTGAGGCTGGAGCAGAATTCAATATTATACCTGTTGGTTTGGGAGCAAGAGATACTCTGCGTACAGAAATGGGATATTGCCTTTATGGACACGATATCGACGATACCACTTCGCCAATTGAAGCAGGTTTGGGTTGGATTACAAAGTTCAACAAAGAATTTATCTGTTCTGATTTACACAAAAGAATCAAAGAAAATGGTACGACAAAGAAATTAGTAGGCTTTGAAATGATTGATCGAGGCATTCCAAGACAACATTACGAAATCATGGATGCTGCAGGAAATATCATTGGTGAAGTAACTTCTGGAACTCAATCTCCTTCCATGAATAAAGGCATTGGAATGGGTTATGTGGCAACAGAATATGCCAAAAATGGTGCTGAAATTTATATCAATATTCGTAACAAATATTTGAAGGCAGTGGTAACAAAAATGCCTTTTTTGATTAAAAAATGAAAAAAATAGACGTTTGCTTAACCCCTGAATTATTACATCTTCACGACATCGAAAACTCAATCGTAGTAGTAGTTGATATTTTTAGAGCCACTTCTTGCATGACAACCGCCTTCGCCAATGGTGTGGAGGCAATTATCCCCGTTGCTACGCTTGATGAGTGTGTTTCCTATCAGCGCCAAGGTTATTTATCAGCCGCTGAAAGAGATGGAAAAACGCCAGAAGGCTTCGATTTTGATAATTCTCCGTTTAGTTATATGACTGAAAAAGTTCACGGTTCAACCATCTGTGTGACTACAACTAACGGAACATTAGCCATTACAAAATCCAAATCTGCTGTAAAAGTAATGATTGGTTCGTTCTTGAATTTGGGAGCATTAGCAACCTATCTCCGTGACCAACAATACGATGTTTTGATACTTTGTGCGGGTTGGAAAGGCAAGCCAAATTTGGAAGATACCCTTTTTGCTGGAGCCTTAGTAGAACGCCTCAACAATGAATTTATAGTTGAGGAAGATGCCGCTCTGATGGCACAGCGATTATACGCTTTGGGCAAAGATGATTTGTTGGCTTGCGTAGCTTCATCTTCGCACGTAAAAAGGCTACAACGTCTTGGTATTCAGAAAGATATTGCTTATTGCTTACAACATGATTTATATGATGTGTTACCTGTTTTGAGAGGAAATTCTTTGGTTAAGATGTAGAGATTTCTAAAAATAATTAAGTCAGAATGTTACATTCTGATTTAATTGACTACCTCCCCAACTCCCTCAAAATAGCCTCCGTATCCTCTCCCAAAATCGGCGCTGCCCAAGATGGTTTAGCTTCGGTTTCTGAGAATTTTAGGGGGATACCAATAGATTTTAATTTCCCCGCCGTTGGGTGTTCAGTTTCAATAATCATTTGTCGGGCTTGGAGATGTGGGTCGTTTTCCAAATCTTCCAATCCATAAACTGGACTAATCAAAAGGTCATTTTCTAAGCCAAAATCTACCCACTCCGATTGCGTTTTTTCTAAAAATAAGCCTCCAATCAAATTTTTGAAACTCAATAATTGTTCTGAATTTTGAGGAACCATAAACATTTTCCAGTCGGGTTTATTAGTCAAATCACAAAATTTACTCCAAAATTTGGGTTCTAATGTTCCCAAAGCGATGTATTTTTTATCCTGACATTCATAAACGCCATAATTTGGCATTCCACCAGAAAGTGGTAAAGTCCCTCTTTCTGAGGCTTGATTAGTAGCTGAATAAATAGCGTAAGAAACCGATAATAAAGGCATTACTGCATCAGTCATTGATACATCTACGTGTTGCCCTAAGCCCGTTTGGGTGCGTGAATGTAGTGCCGAGAGCGTTGCAATTACACTCATGTACGAACCTCCCGCAATATCCGCCAATTGTACGCCTGGAATGGTTGGAGAGGCATCTTTATCACCCGTGATTCCCAATACTCCTGCGTAGGCGATATAATTCAAATCATGCCCTGCTAAGTGCGCATAAGGTCCGGTTTGTCCATAGCCCGTTATGGAAACGTAGATTATTTTGGGGTTTACTTTTTTGGCTTCTTCATATCCCAATCCAATTTTATCCAAATAATTTGGTCTGAATTGCTCCACCACCACATCGGCAGTTTTTATTAATTCAAAGAAAATCTTACGTCCTTGTGCTGATTTATAATCCAAAAACATACTCTTTTTTGAACGATTATACGCCAAATAATTCACCGATTCTCCCCCCACAAAAGGCGGAAAAACCCGTACATAATCAGGGGCATTTGGGTCTTCGATTTTAATAACTTCTGCTCCCATATCCGCCATGAGCATTGTTCCCAAAGGTCCTGGTAATAAGCGAGTTAAATCTAAAATTCGGATTCCTTGAAGTGGGCCAGTTTGTGGTTTTCGAGACATATTTTATTTATATAAAATATTACGGGAGTATATACTTAAAAATGCAGTTTGTTAATTTGGGTCAAATTTGCAAACTGCATTTTTAAGTACATAGTTCCAAAATATTAATTCAAACTTTCTTCTCTAACAATTCTTTCCATCCACATCACACACCTCTCCTACGACGGTTTCAATTGCCATTTCTTTAGAAACTTTCTCTAAAATTTCGGCAAAAACCTCCGAAGGCTGAGCGCCCGAAACAGCATATTTTTGATTAAAAATAAAGAATGGAACGCCCGTTACGCCCAATTGCTGATAATAATTCATTTCCGC
>JBBAKY010000119.1:0-11350 GCA_040403295.1 Arcicella sp. | reverse complement strand
AAAAAAGGCGAGCCTCACGACTCGCCTTTTACTTTCAACCTCTACTCATAAAACCCAATCCCAGCTTCCGCCATTTCTCGCAATTTTGCCGTTGGTTTAAATCGTTCTCCATACGTGGCAGCCAATCTATCACATTCTGAAACGAAGGTTTTTATGCCGACTGTATCCACAAATGAGAGCGTTCCGCCTAAGTATGGAGGAAATCCCCATGCGAAAATTGAACCTAAATCTGCATCTAAATTGGTGCGAATTACGCCTTCTTCTACGCATTTTACCGTTTCTAAAACCTGACGATATAATAATCTCGTTTTGATATCGTCCGTTGAGATTTGTTCGGCTTTTACAGGGAACATTTCTGCTAAACCTTCCCACAAATATTTTTTACCGCCTTCTGGATATTCGTAGAAACCTGCTTTGGCTTTTTTGCCCAAACGTCCCATTTCGGTAAACTTTTTGCTGACTTGATAAGTCGAATCATTTTCGGATAAAAGACCGTCTTTGACTGCACTTCCAGAAATTTTATACGCTAAATCTAAAGCCACTTCATCCGAAACTGCCAAAGGCCCAACGGGCATTCCGATTTGCTTGGCGATGTTCTCAATAACTACCGGATTTACACCATCTTTCAATAATTCGATGCCTTCCGAAGTATAAGTTCCGAACACTCGTGAGGTATAAAATCCTCTCGAATCATTCACCACAATTGGCGTTTTGCGGATTTTTTTCACGTAATCCATTGCTAAGCTCAAAGCATAATCAGAGGTTTCTTTACCCATAATTATTTCAACCAATTGCATTTTATCAACGGGCGAGAAGAAGTGAATTCCGATAAAATTTGCTGGTTTTGCGGAAGCATTCGCCAATTTTGAAATCGGTAAAGTAGAGGTATTTGAGCCAAAAACCCCTCCTGCTGCCAATAATGGCTCAGAATCTTTGGTTACGGTGGCTTTCAATTCCCAATTTTCAAAAACGGCTTCGATGATTAAATCTGCCCCTTCGATTTCGGCGTAATTATCCGTTGGGGTAATCAAGTTCAAAATGCCTTCTGCTTTCAAAGAATCCATTTTTCCTCTCGAAATCGCTTTGTCTAAAATTGCTTTTGAATAGGCTTTTCCTTTCTCGGCGGCTTCCATCGAAACGTCTTTCAAGACAACTTGAATTCCCGCCATTGCCGATACGTAAGCAATACCCGCACCCATCATGCCCGCACCCAAAATGCCTAATTTTTTGACATCCGTTTTATCAATTCCTTTCGGACGACCAACACCTTTATTCACTTCATTCAAACCGAAAAACATAGTACGAATCAAGTTTTTGGCAACAGACGAATTCGCAACTTTTACAAAATGGCGAGCTTCAATCACCAAAGCTCTATCAATATTTACCAAAAGCCCTTCATACACACACGACATGATTTCGATAGGTGCAGGATAATTTCCCTGCGATTTCCCCATGATCATGGCTGTTCCACCCATCATTAATTGTAATCCTTTGGGAGTCAGAATATTACCGCCTGGAACTTTGAAATTTTCTCTTGCTTGAATTTTCCCCGTTTTCTTATTCACCTCATCCCAAGGCTGAATAGCATTTGGATTTGTGTTGATAAATGCAAACGCTTTTTCCATCATTTCTTCGGGAGTTTCTGCCAAAGCGTCCACCATTCCCATGCCGAATGCTTCTTTTGGAGAGATTTTTTTACCTTCCAATAACATCGGAGCCGCCATTTCCATCCCAATCATGCGGGGCAAACGTTGCGTTCCGCCGCCACCTGGCAACAAGCCAATGGTTACTTCTGGCAAACCAATTACGGACTTTGGAGCATTCAGCGCCACCCGATAATGACAGGCCAAACAGACTTCATAACCGCCGCCCAAAGCCGTTCCATTCATGGCGGCAACTACGGGTTTTCCGTTGGTTTCCATTTTGCGGAAAAGGTTATTTAAGCCCATCGAAAGTTTCAATAATTCGGCAGGAGCTTTGCCATTATTTTCTAAAATCATCCTCAAATCTGCCCCAGCAATAAATTCTGGACGTTCTGAGGTGATGATAATTCCTTTTACTTCAGTGTCAGTATATGCTTTTTCCAAAGCCTCGCCCAAAGCAGTAATTGATTCGCTATTCAAAACATTCATCGGCTGATTCGCCACATTGATGCTGAGGATAGCTACGTTATTTTTTATATTATATGAAATCATTTTAAATAAAGGTAAACGGTTTTCATTTTGGTAAACGGTTCATGGTGAACGGTAAACGGGGAGAAAACCACATTGTTTGTGTATTAAAATGTACTTGTCTTTCGAGCTTGAATTAACCTGTAGAGCATTGAAGCAATCTTCTTTGTTTTATTGACTAATTCCATACCCACTTTTTTATCAATAACATTTAACTGAATAGCTAAATAGATCTGAGTTCTTAATTCGGCTGCTGACCCTCTGGCGATGTAAAGAAATTGAGCGAATTCTTTATTAGTTTGTCGTTCGAAACCTTCTGCAATACTAGAAGGAACAGAAACGGCTGCTCTTTGCATCTGGTCTCGAAGTACATAATCTCTACATTCTTTCAGTAAATTATATACCTCTACATTCAATCGCATGCCTTCCTTCCAAACCTCCAAGTCCTCAAAAGATTCAGCTTTCACATTTTTCTTTGTTTAAATTTCTGTACACGGTGAACGGTAAATGGTAAAAGGTTCTCGGCGAAGTTTTCGGTGAACCGTTTACCGTGTGCCGTTCACCGAAAATTACACCCTTTCAATCACCGTAGCAATTCCCATTCCGCCACCGATGCACAAACTGGCTAATCCCGTTGATTTTCCTGTTCTTTCCAATTCGTCCAAAAGCGTCATCAGGATAATTGCACCCGTTGCTCCAAGCGGATGTCCGAGGGCAATTGCCCCGCCGTTTACGTTTACTTTTGAAGGGTCAACGCCCAAAATATCCATGAACAACATTGGTACTGCCGCAAAGGCTTCGTTGATTTCAAATAAATCTATGTCGTTGATATTCATACCGTTACGCTTCAAAACCTTTTGCGTTGCGGGTACTGGTCCAGTTAACATAATCGTTGGTTCTGAGCCGCAAACCCCAAAAGCCGTGATTTTTGCTCTTGGTTTCAAGCCCAATTTTTCGCCCATTTCTTTGCTTCCAATCAAAATGCCAGCGGAGCCGTCCACAATTTGTGATGAATTTCCGGCATGATGTACGTGACGAATTTCGTTGAATTCTGGGTATTTCATCAAAGCCAAATTATCCAAACCCATTTGTCCCATCATCTCGAAAGAAGGCTTTAATCTTGACAATGATTCAACGGTCGTTTCGGGTCTCATACCTTCATCGTATGTCAAAACATCAATACCAATGTCATCTTTTACGGCAAACATAGATTTCTCAAAACGATTAGCTTTTTGAGCTAAACCCGCTCTTCTTTGCGATTCAACGGCATACGAATCTACCATTTCACGAGTATAGCCATATTTTGTGGCAATCAAATCGGCAGAAATTCCTTGTGGAACGAATTTATGAGCCGCAATCAATTGCGGATTCATCATCATGGCACCACCATCCGACCCCATCGCTACCCGTGACATCGACTCAATTCCACCCGCAATCATCAATTCTTGCTGACCTGACATAACGTATGCTGCCGCCATATTTACCGCCTCTAAACCAGACGAACAAAAACGGTTTACTTGCACACCCGCAACCCGTTGGTCGTAACCAGCACCAATCACAGCCGTACGAGCAATATCTGCCCCTTGTTCACCAATGGGCGTAACGCAACCCATAATTACATCATCTATTAAACTGGTATCCAGATGGTTACGGTCACGGAGTTGTTCCAAAACTTGTTGAGCCAACGACACAGGTTGAATGTCGTGGAGCGAACCATCCGATTTTCCACGACCTCTTGGTGTGCGGACGGCATCATAAATATATGCTACGTTCATTTTGAGAATGAGTTTTTTAATTTTCAAATTAGAACACGAAAGTAAATAAAAATAGTATGCTTGCATAACAATTTATAAATTTTTTTAGAATATGTTTTGATTTATCAGTAATTTTAAACTCAAAATCATCCCAAATCAAAAATCATGAAAAAATACCTTTTCCTATTCGCTCTTACTTCAATAATCCTTTTCTCAAAATGTACCTCAAAAAAGCCAACTGAAACGGCTTTAACGAATAATGTCTCAACAGTCCAAGCCGTTGCTTTAACGCCCACTTCTTTGGCGGATGCGAGTAGTAAAGTGGTTGATTTTAAGGATGTTACTACTAAAAGCAAAGTAACTTACATTGATTTTTGGGCGAGTTGGTGCGGACCCTGCAAAGGTGAAATGCCTTCTTCACAGGCTTTGAGAGAGGAATACGCTGCAAAGGGAGTAAATTTTGTATATATCTCACTGGATGAGGATAAAGATGCTTGGGCTTCGGCAAATAAGAATTTTGCTTTGCCCGATGGTCATAGTTTTGTGCTGCCAAATCCTGCTGGTTCGGAGATTCCCACGAAGTTTAATATCAGTTCAATTCCAAGATATATTTTGATCGATACTAATGGAAATGTAGTGGATGATAACGCCCCAAGACCAAGTGAAACCGAAAGAATTAAAGAATCTTTAGATAAAATGTTAAAATAACGATATTTTATAAACATTTCTATACAACGGTTTCTTATCAACAAAACTTTTATCCAAAAATAACATGAAAAATATGCGTATTGCTCTTAATTTACTCATTGGCTTATTTTTACTCACAGTGTTAACTATTTCTTGTAGTAAAGGTGAAGAACCTTGCGTGAAAAAAACGTGGTACCAAGATGCCGACGGTGATGGAAAAGGTAATAAAGCAGTATCTTATGATGCCTGCGAACAACCCATTGGCTACGTAGCAAATTCAGATGATGATAATGATAATCCAGTTAAAACACCCGTTTCAATTATACCTGCCAAAGGATATACTACCCCAACATCTTACGCAAATTTAAAATCGGTTTGGGCGGATGAGTTTGACGGAACAAGTTTAAATGAAGCCAATTGGAATTTTGAAATTGGTAATAATAACGGTTGGGGAAATAATGAATTGGAGTATTATAAAAAAGAAAATGCCAGCGTTAAAGATGGTTATTTAATCATTCAAGCCAAAAATGAATCGGCGGGAAATCAAATTTATACTTCTTCAAGATTAACTACGCAAAACAAATTCAACCTCAAATATGGCAGAGTTGATATTCGGGCGGCACTACCGAAAGGACAAGGAATCTGGCCTGCTTTGTGGATGTTAGGAAAAAATATCACGACCGTAAGTTGGCCAAAATGTGGCGAAATTGATATTATGGAAATGGTTGGGGGAAGTTTAGGCAACGGAAGCGATAAAACTACTTACGGAACGGCACATTGGGATAATAATGGACAACACGCTCAATATGGGGGCAATACAAAACTGGCTTCGGGAGCCTTCAATGATGAGTTTCATGTGTTCTCGATTGTATGGGATGCCAAGAAAATCGTTTGGTATTTGGACGATGTACAATTTCATATAATTGACACCACGCCCGCTGGCCTCAGTGAGTTTCAGGAAGAATATTTTTTCATTATCAATTTAGCCGTTGGGGGTGATTGGCCGGGAAAACCTGATGGTACTACGGTTTTGCCTCAGCATTTAGTGGTGGATTATATTCGTGTGTTTCAATAAACGTCAATTTTAAAACTCAAATAGTCTTTAAAAAAGCCTTTTCAAATCTAATTAGAAAAGGTTTTTTTAGTATTTATCAAATAAGTCCACGGTATTTTTTAAGGACATATTTCATGCTAAAATAATTTAGTTTTAACTTTGCTGAATCTTTGCAATATTAAATTTTTTATCAAAATAATCTAACAAAAATCAAATGAAAAAAATACTTTTTATCACTATTCTTGCTTCATTTTTTGCCGTTTCTTCTTTTGCAAAAACGGTGAATGTATCAACAAATGTAGCCATCAACAAAGCGGTAGTTGCCGATTCAACTGAATTCAAAGAGTATTTTGGAAACTATAAAATGGTGGACAATCCGATGGTCGAAAAAATGAAAATATTTTTCAAAGACGGAGAGTTGCTCGGAGAAGCATTAGGCTATCCACCGACAAAATTAATCCGTAAAAAAGATGATGAATTTGAAGAAAGTAGCTTTGGGGCTGTGATTATTTTTACTCGTTTGGATGGAAAAGTAGCGGGAATAAAAGTAGCGGTACAAGGGCAAGAATTAATTGGAACGAAAGAATAAAAATAAACTCCTAATGCTGAATCTGTATCCGAAAACCAAAGCCGCCACAATGATTAAAAGATTTTAAAACGATTAAAAAGTATTAGGAGTTTACAAACTTCTTTTCAGTTTAAACTTTTTTGTCTGGCTCTAAGCCGCCACAAAAAACCAGACATTAAACTGTGATTAGCTATTTATTACCTCAAAGTTATATGCATATACACTAATTGACAAATGATAATAATTTAATTTTATTAAGTATTTCACAAGCTAAGACTTTAACCTTATGAACGTAAAAAAAACAGTTTGCCTCATTGGTGCAGGTTCATCTGGAATTGCCGCTGCAAAGACACTTAAAGAAAATGGAATTAGCTTTGATTGCTTTGAAAAAGGCTCTCAAATAGGAGGAAATTGGCGGTTTAATAATGATAATGGTATGTCGTCGGCGTATCGGTCTTTGCATATCAATACCAACCGATTAATCATGGCGTATTCTGATTTTCCAATGCCCGCAGAATATCCGATGTTTCCCCATCACAGTCATATTATCAACTATTTTGATGATTATGTCAATCATTTTGGCATTCGTGAAGACATTCAATTCAATACCGAA
This sequence comes from Arcicella sp., assembly GCA_040403295.1. Lineage (GTDB taxonomy): Bacteria > Bacteroidota > Bacteroidia > Cytophagales > Spirosomataceae > Arcicella. Next base: position 4,503 of record JBBAKY010000119.1, on the reverse strand, counting down.
GTGAAATCGGTAACCCATAATAACGAAGGTACTTATACCGTTGAAACGGATAACGGCTCATATATATACGACAACGTAATTGTAGCGAATGGTCACCATTGGAATCCCCGTTTTCCAGAACCTGCTTTTAAGGGAAATTTTACGGGAGAAATCTTGCATTCACATTTTTATAAGGAAGTTGAACAGCTGAAAGATAAAGATATTTTGGTGGTGGGTATTGGTAATTCTGCCGTGGATATTGCCTGTGAAGCGGCTCGTACCTACTCGGGAAAGGTTGTAATTTCAACCCGTAGTGGTGCAAATATTGTTCCGAATTGGCTTTGGAGTATTCCCTTTGATAGTTTAGCGAGTTCACTTACTTCAAAATTACCAATGGTCATTCAGCGATTATTTTTAAGTTCAGCGCTTCGTTTGGCCCGAGGAAAACAAGAAGATTTTGGCGTTCCGAAACCCAAACGTCCTTTGTTGAGCGAACACCCAACTCTTTCACAAGATTTATTGAATTTATCAGGCAGAGGTTTAGTAAAATTCAAACCCAATATCAAGGAATTCAGAGGAAAAACCGTTGTTTTTGAAGACGGAACGGAACAAGATTTTGACATGATTGTTTATGCCACGGGTTATAAAGTAACATTTCCGTTCTTGAAAGACCAATCCTTTAATGTTTCGAAAACCAATGATTTTAGGTTGTATAAAAAAGTAGTCCATCCCGATTTTCAAGGACTCTTTTTCTTGGCGTTGATTCAACCTTTGGGCGCAATTATGCCTTTAGCGGAAGTACAAAGCAAATGGATTGCCAAAATTTTGAAAGGAGAAACCAGATTGCCAAGCAAAGACGAAATGCTGAAATCTATCCAAGCAGATAAACAGGCCATGGCAAAACGATACAAAGAATCGCCGAGACATACCTTGCAAGTTGATTTTCATCCGTATAAAGAGAGTATTGAGCGGGAAATGAAGAGGAAATAAAAATGCCCTCTGAGCAATTTCAGAAGGCATTTTTTAGAATTTTACTTGATACGAAAAATAAGGTAAAATTGGCAATAAACTTTGTTGTTTTATACTCAATTGACTTGAATTATAAAACCCGTCTATTTCCAAATAATTAGGGTTTTTACGATTATAGACGTTATAAATCCCCAAATTCCAAGCGGCATCTCTTTGTCGCTTTTTTGTTTTAAAATTATACGTTGCTCCAATATCCAAACGGTGAAAATCTGAGATTCTAAAATTATTTCTGCCTGAATAATACAACCTCACATAACCGTCGCTGTCTTTATAGGCTGCTTCTGGCAAAGTTACAGGATAGCCCGTTTGATACACAAAACTACTCGTAAAAGACCATTTTGGGGTTAATTGGTAGTTCAAAACAACCGCAACATTATGCCGTCTGTCGTATCGGGCATAATACCATTCCCCTTTATTAATCTCGGGGCTTTGGCGTTGGCTCACGGCATTAGTGTATGACAACCAACCATTTAATTTTCCATATTTTTTTTGTAGCATAAACTCCGCACCGTAGGCAAGTCCCTGCACATTTTTTACGATAATATCCTGCCAGTTTGCATTAAACTCCGTAACTACATCCGAACCTTGCTGGTAATCAATGAGTTGTGTGAATTTTTTCCGATACGTTTCTACGGATAACTCCCATTGACTATCTTTTCCAAATGATAAATAATAACCTGCATCAATTTGTATAGCTCTTGATGGTGGCACTTTCTCGGTAGCTGTTACCCAAATATCATTTGGAATACCAATTCCGTTTGAGGTTAATTGATGCAAATATTGTTGCATTTGGGCATAACCGAATTTTAAACCGTGTTTGGAATTAAGGGTAATTTTTGTTGCTAACCGTGGCTCAAAGTTTGTATAAGTTGTATTATTAACGGATAAACTCGAAACTCGACCACCAATATTCAATTTCAAAAAAGATAAAGGGGCTATTTCATTTTCAAGAAACAAGGCACTTTCTTGTGAAAATATCCTGACGTTTTGGTTAATGGAAACATCTTGTTTTACATTATCCTTCGTGATTTCTAATTGCCCAGGAGCAATTAAATGAAAGGTATGTTCCAAACCAATTCTTTGCGTAAATGATGGAGAATGAGCGTATTCTAACGATGTTTTTATGCCAATGTCTCGAATGGTGTTAGTCAAATCATAAGAATTAGTGATTTTTTCATTAATCTTTGTATAGGTACTTTCGCTGGCAAGTTGATATTTGAAATTACTATATACAACACTTGCCTTACCAAATAATTTATTGCTAAAAATTTTATTATAACGTAATGAAGATGTAATACTTCCCCAATTCAACCCCACGTTATTTGAGTTTCCCGATGCCTGAGTAACGTTTTTATAATAATCATAGTTAGAGTAAATACTAAAAAATAGCTGACTATTATCATCAAATTTGTGATTGATTTTTGCGTTAATATCATAAAACCATAAACTCGGAACGCCATCTACACTTCCACCAGTAAGGGTTTTTATGTGCGTGGGTAACTGAAGTAATAGGGTATTCATCAATCGCCCTGCAACCAAATATGAGGTTTTATCTCCAATGGGACCTTCCTTCAAAAATCTTGAACTTAATATACCTAATGATAATTCTGCTCTTGATGCTTGATTGTTTCCTTCTTTCATCGTTATATCCAATACTGATGCTAAGCGACCACCAAAACGAGAAGGAAATGCCCCTTTATAAACATCAATATTTTTGATAGCATCAGGATTGAAAACTGAGAGGTAGCCAAAGGCGTGTGAAGTATTATAAACTGTTGCTTCATCTAATAATACTAAATTTTGATCGGGATTACTTCCTCTTACATTTAAACCCGCACTTCCTTCCTGCCCTGCCGAAATGCCTGGGGTCATAGTTAAGGCTTTTAATAAATCTGCCTCTCCCAAAACCATTGGAATTTTTTTGAGTTGTTGGATTGGTACATTGGTAAAACCTACAGGTTTATCGTCTTTTATACTTTCATTTTTTACGATAACTTCATTCAATTGAATTGATTCTAAGGCAATAGTGAAAATACTATCTTTTAAAAAATCTTTTTTTAGTATGAAGGGTTTATAGCCTGAATAAGAACATTTTATTTCGTGCTTACCCGAATAAAACGTTATAGAAAAATATCCATATTGATTTGTTTGAACGCCTTTATTTTCATTTACTAAAAAAACATTAGCATTAATTAATGATTCGTCATTGTCTTCATCCGTTACACGCCCATACAGGGTTACTTTTTGAGCAAAAGAAAATACTGGGAGAGATAAAAAAGCAAGAATATAGATAATACGTAGCATTTTTAAGAAGATTTAGAAAGGTAAAATTTATTTGATATACAGAATTTTGTAGGAAACATTATAACCAGTTACAATACCAAGACCGCCCTTTATATTGCTATAAGTAGGATAAGGCTCTGATAAAGCAGACGTAAAGCCTTCGACTAATTGAATTGATTTTGCTAATTCTAATTCTTCTTTGGAGATAGTAACTACACTTACAATAATTTTATTGATAGGATTTGGAATTTCAAATCGTTTAATGGGGTCGAGACTTGGAACTGTGAAGCCGTAGGAATTTAAATCAGCCATTAATTTTACTTCTTTTTCAGGGGTATCTATACATTTACTCACAAAAGCCTGTTTGCCAAATTTAAACGAGCCAATATTTCCCAACAAATCAATGTAAGGTGTCTCTGTCTCAAAAAAACAAGGCGATTTGACAATTGTTCTTCCGCCAATTTCTAAATTATTATACCCACAAATTAATTGACCTTCATCGTTATATCCTATCAAATCAACACTATAAGCGGCAACATCACTTAATTTTTTGAAAACGGCAGTTACAAGACATGGATTTCTTACGGTATTTCCCGTTGATTCTACGGTAATTTTAGTATCATAAGTAGCACTTATTAAAAGTCCGTCAGGCGGAATAAGTACAGGTTCAGATTCTACGAATCCTATATTGGGAACAGTAACTTTTATTGAATACTTTACACTTGATTTGATAGTATAATTTGGATTTATATACAGTGTATCCTTTAAAAATAGTTTCCCAACTGATTTTTCATCTGCAAAAAGTTCAACGTCTGCATTACGATAAAATGTTTCTACTGGAAATTGTGCAGTAGCACCCCAAATTTTTCCAACATAAACTCTTGGTGTTTGTCGAGCTACTAAGCGGGCATTCAGAACAATTAAAGGCTTAGCCACTGTATTTATTTCAAAATTATTGAGGGTATTATCACAACTAATAGATAGGCTTGCCCAAAAGAATAACCATAAACCTTGTAACAATGATGTTTCTTTTTTTTTGTCAAACATTTTAATGTATGTTTAGAAAAATAGCCTTGTGAACTATAAATTATGAGTTCACAAGACTTTGTTGATTTCAATATTACTTACAAATCTACATCGTATGATAGGAAAGTTATATCTTGGTCTCCGTAGGTTTGAGCAGTTATTATACCAGGGCGGAAACTCGCTTTC
>JBBAKY010000118.1:0-11601 GCA_040403295.1 Arcicella sp. | reverse complement strand
ACTAGTTCATTTTCACGTTGGGTCGGAGAAAGTATTTCAATGGTAGTTAGAGGCATTTCTTTCATACCGATAACATCTTCTGAAAAATCAATTTCAGACTTAGGATAAATACAAATATCAGGAACAGAATCTGGCTTTTCGGGCATGATTATATCTAATTCTGAAAACAGATTATATGCATTCAAATAACGATATCCTATAATCATGGATAATTTTGATTGTATAAATCCGTGGTTTCTGCTTGGCATAGGTTTATTCCTTTCAATTTCGTATTGAGAAAGTGCTTCGGGTGGCGTTCCACTATCAATTACCTTTTCGACTAATAATTCCATAATCGTGTTTGTTTTTTTCAAATATACAAAAAAACTAAAATCATGTTACAAAATTATCTAAAAATAGCCCTACGGAATCTCTTTCACAACAAAGTGTTTTCCTTTATCAATATTTCAGGCCTCAGCATTGGGTTGGCGTGTTGTATGTTGATTGTGCTTTATACCAAAGATGAGGTCAGTTACGACCGTTTTCATAAAAATGTAGAAAATATTTACCGCATCACTTCTACTGAAACTTCGCCGGAAGGAAAAGTGAATAAATTCGGAATTACGGGCATGGTTCCTGGGCCAACTTTTGCCAGACAAATTCCTGAAATTGATAAGTTTGTGCGCTTACAAGGCGAACGATTTAATATTAAAAAAGGAACCGATATACTCGCCCAAGAAGCCACAAAAGTGGATAGTTCTTTCTTCTCGGTTTTCACGTTTAATTTTGTGGAAGGTTCTCCCAAAACGGCTTTAAAAGACCCGCAATCCATCGTGATTACGGAGGAAGTTGCCGAGAAATATTTTGGCAAAAAATCAGCGCTCGGAAAAACTTTGTCCATTGATTATGAGGATGGTTTTCAGGAATTTACTATTTCGGGAGTCATTAAAAAATCACCCCAAAATTCTTCGATAAAAGTGGAACTACTTTTCCCTTTTCACCGAGATAAAAACCCTGACAATCAATGGATTAATTTCTATCTGAATACTTTTGTAACCTTAAAACCTTTTGCCAATCCCAAAGCGGTGGAAGCAAAATTTGCTCGTATTTACGCCATTGATGCCAAAGAACAAATTGCTGAAGCCAAGAAAAGTTGGAATTATACCAGTAAAATTCAGTACGGCTTACAACCCATGTTGTCCATGCACCTTTCCACGGATTTCAAAGCCCAAAATGGTTTGTTTAATGATAGCAATCCCATGTATTCGTATGTTTTGACGGGGCTTGCGGTATTTTTGTTATTGATTGCCTGTATCAATTTCATCAATTTAACCGTTGCTCGTTCTGTAAAAAGAAGCAAAGAAATTGGTATCAGAAAAGTAATTGGTGGGGATAGAAAACAGTTGATTTATCAGTTTATGGGCGAGTCTTTTGTACTGAGTTTGATCGCCTTTTTGTTCGCTTTTGTATTGGTTGAACTTACCTTACCCTTCTTTAATTCTTTAGCCAACAAAGCCCTTTCTTTATCTTATCTCTTTGACTATAAACTAATCATAGCTTATTTTCTCTTATTTATTTTAACAGGATTTTTAGCAGGATTTTATCCCGCCTTAGTACTGTCAGACTTGCGACCGGTGGATACACTTTATGGTCGTTTTAAATTTGCGAGTAGAAATTATTTGCAAAAAAGTTTGGTCATTTTTCAGTTTTCTTTGGCGGCTTTTATGATGATGGCAACGTTGATTCTGTATTATCAATTTGATTTTCTGACGCACCAAAATTTGGGATACGATGATAAAAATATCGTAATGATTGAAACGGGCAGAATGACTCGCACAGAAACCGATGTTTTTAGAAATGAATTATTGAAAAATCTTGATGTTCAACAAGTTGCCCCTAAAAGTGCTGGTTTTTGGTTTACCTTAACAAAAGTGAATATCAAACAAGAAATAAATTTTGCGATGGATATTGTTGACCACGATTATTTGCCCACTTTCAAAATTCCAATCACCCAAGGGCGTAATTTCTCAAAGAATTTCCCTTCCGATTCTTCACAATCGGTGATGGTCAATGAAGCATTTGCAAAAGAAGCGGGCTGGAAAAATCCGATTGGACAAACCGTTGATTTCTTTTTTAACAAACGTAAATATCAAGTGGTAGGTGTCGTGAAAGATTATCATTTTTCTTCACTTTACGAAAAAATAAAACCTCAAATGTTTTCTACCGACCCCCAAAGAAGTGATTTTGGCATGTTGAACATCAAAATAAAGCCAACGAACACCCCAGCAACGCTTAAGTATATCGAGAAAATATTCAAGCAATTACGTCCAACTCGACCGTATTCCTACGAATTTAAGGATGATTCGAACTTGAAACAGTATGAAAAAGAAGCCAAATGGAAGCAGATAATTACCTTTTCAGCTGGCTTGATTATGTTTATTTCTTGCATTGGATTATTTGGTTTAGCGACGCTTTCAGCCGAAAAACGCACGAAAGAAATCGGAATTCGGAAGGTTTTGGGCGCAAGTGCTACGGTAATTGTAACGATGCTGACGAAGGATTTCCTAAGATTAGTGTTGATTTCGGTGATAATTTCCTTTCCTATCGCCTGGTTTTTAGCCAATAAATTCTTGGAAGATTATCCCTACCGAATACAATTAAATGTTTGGATGTTTGGCATGGTGGCTTTGTTGTTGGTTTTCATCACCATTCTCACGATTAGCTATCAAGCCTTAAAATCCGCTTTAGCAAATCCTGTGAAGAGTTTGCGGACGGAGTGATATAACCAATTGATTTTCAGAATTATAGATTCAATAAATATTCCTTAAAAACAAAATAATATACTCAAATAATTGTTATATTTGATGAATTAATATAATTTTTTTAATTTATCTTAAACAAATATATCAATGAAAAAGAATGTTTTTATGTTCGGAGCTATTTTGATATTTCTGATAGCTTACAGCAATGTAGGAAGAAATACTTCTGCATTGGGTCTTGATGAAGAGAAAGAAAAAAAGGCAATTTTTCAGGTTATTGAAAATGAAACAAGTTGTTTTTTCAAAAGAGATTATGAAGGATGGAAAAAGAATTATGTGCAGACAAATTACGCTTTTCAGGCTTGGAATGAAGAAAGCGGCACTTTTGACGCAAAAGTAGGTTGGAATGAAGTAGATGATAAAATCGGAAAATATATTAAAGCGAATCCATTAAATAGCAAATACAAAAGTGAACATCCAAGAATAGAAAGGAAAAATATTATAACTAAATTTTTTGGCGATGACGTAGCTTATTTAATTTGGGATCAATACAATAGCGACAAGCAAATATTGAATTACAGACACAGCAAAGAAACCAGAATTATGCAAAAAATGAACGGTGAGTGGAAAATTGTCAATATTTCAGCCTTCTGGGATTATAAAAACGTAATTCCTGCTGATAGTTTGAACTGAGGGAAATTGTAAAAAACAACGTACCTTGTTTAACTTGGATTAACTTCCCGAAAGTTTTAAACTTTCGGGAAGTTCAACGGCAAAAATCAAAAATCGTACATCAAAAATTGAACTACGCCAATTTCCCTCTCAAAACACACTCATCACGGTCTGGACCAGTTGAGATAAAGTTGATAGGTAACTCTAATTTCTCTTCTAAGAATGCAATATATGCCGATAATTCAGTTGGTAATTCCTCAAACTTTCTGAATCCTTTCAACGAACAATTCCATCCTTTTAAAGTCTCATACACGGGCGTTACGATTGTATCCGTCATGTCATAAGGCAATTGTTCGGTGATTGTTCCGTCGGGTAATTGATAGGCAGTACAAACGTCAATATCTTCAAAAATATTCAAAACATCCGCCTTCATCATAATTAACTGCGTTACGCCGTTAATCATCATTGCATATTTCAAAGCAGGTAAATCTATCCAACCACAACGTCTCGGACGACCCGTCGTCGAGCCAAATTCTCTTCCTTCCTGACGCATTCTTTCGCCCACTTCATCCATCAATTCAGTTGGGAAAGGTCCCGAACCCACACGAGTCGCATAAGCCTTGAAAATTCCGTAAACTTCACCGATATTTTTTGGCGCAACACCCAAACCCGTACAAGCACCCGCCGTAACCGTATTTGAAGAAGTCACGAATGGATAAGAACCAAAATCAACATCTAACAAGGATCCTTGAGCGCCTTCGGCTAAAATAGTTTTATTGTCAGTAAGTGCCTGGTTTACAACGTACTCAGAATCAACCAATTGAAACGTTTTCATAAATTCAATGGCATCAAAGAATTCTTTTTCTGAGGCTTCAAGGTCATATTCAAATTTATAAACATCCAAAATTCCTTTGTGAATACTTACTAATTTGTCATATTTTGCCTTGAAATTCGGAGAAATCATATCACCTACCCGCAAACCTTGACGAGAGATTTTATCCGTATAAGTTGGTCCAATTCCTTTCAAAGTCGAACCAATTTTGGCATCACCTTTGGCTTTTTCGTAGCACGCATCCAACAAACGGTGCGTTGGCAAAATGATGGAAGCCTTTTTTGAAATCTCTAAATTTTCGAGAATATTGAGGTTGTATTTTGCCAAACCATCAATTTCTTTTTTGAAAATGATAGGGTCAAGTACCACGCCATTACCAATAATATTCTGCACTTCCGAACGGAAAATTCCCGAGGGTATTTGGTGCAAAACGTGCTTAAAACCGTCAAATTCAAGCGTATGTCCCGCATTTGGGCCACCTTGAAAACGGGCTACTACTTGATACTTTGGGGCCAAGACATCAACAATTTTACCTTTACCTTCGTCTCCCCACTGCAAACCTAACAATACATCTACTGCCATTTTATTATTTAGAATTCCCCTATTGGGGGTTATGAAATTTCAAAGTTGCAAAGATAAACAATCTGGAAAGAAAATATTTACTTTATCATGCCGTACATTGATAAATCTAATCGAAACTTAAAATTATCCATTATAGAAAAGATGTTTATTCAACCAAAAACCTTCCCAATCGACCCATTTTCCGTTGGAATTAATTCAAAAATCTTTTTCGGAAAAAGCCCTTCTTCGTCTTGGTGAGAAACGTACAAAATGGCCGTATTACTTTCATCCGCAATTTTATTAATCAACGAAACCACCAACAAACTATGGTAATCGTCGAGCCCAGCGATAGGTTCATCCAAAATCAGTAAAGGTGGGTGCTTTATCATGGCACGAACGACCAAAGCCATCCGTTGTTGTCCTGCCGAAAGCATAGAAAATAGCTTATCGGTGTGATTTTCCATGTCGATTAGTTTCAACCAAGATTTTGCCGTCCGTACTTCCGAATCAGATGGGTAAACGTATAATCCAATCGAATCATGAAATCCAGAAATCAACATTTGTTCCAAGGTATGTGTTGTACTGAACAAATCTGTCATACTGGGTGTAACGTAGCCAATATTCTCTTTAATCGTCCAAACGCTTTCGCCACTGCCTTTTTTTATACCAAAAAGGGTCAAGTTTTGTCCGTAACCTTTGGGATTATCACCCGTAATCATGGATAAAATCGTTGTTTTACCCGAACCATTTGGCCCTCTTAAATGCCAAAATTCCCCCTTCCGAATTGTCCAAGTGATATCTTGCAAAATTGGCTTTTCATGATAACTAACCCTAACATTTTGGAATTTTATCAAATCTTCTGGCACATTCTCATACACCCGCAAAGGCGCAGGAATTTCGCTGGAAAAATGATTCTCTTGTGTGGCGTGATATTGTTGAAGAAAGGCTTGTTTATCAGGTTGGAGTACGAAATTATTATTTTCAATCGTAATAATTTCGTCAATAAAAGGCAAAAAATCACGTTCACGATGCACCAATTGAATAAAAATAGTCTTTTTAGAGGCTTCGTAAAGCATGGTTTTCAAACTTTCACGAGTGGCAATGTCAAGGTTATCAAAAGGATTATCCAAAATCATAAAATCGAAATTTTGAGCGAGCAAATAATGCAGAAAAACCCTTTTTTGCTCGCCACTCGACATAGATTTTAGACTTCTATGCAACGATTTTGTCACCTCCGTAAATCCATGACGGTCTTCTTCTTTCAAAATTTCGGTGATACTGATTTTAGAAAAAAGTACGCCTTCAATTTCGTTAAAATTGGCTAATACGCCCGTTAATTTTTTGGATAAGAGTTGTTCAGCTATTGAGGTTTTATCGCTTCCATTCGAAAGGAAAATGGCACAGTGGTTCAATGAATTCATATTTACTTCTTCTGTTTATACCCTACAAAATTAGACCACGGATTGTAGCGATTTAGCGGATTTCCACAGATTTTTTTATTTTATCGGTGTAAATCTGTTCAATCAGTTCAATCCGTGGTCTAAATCATTTGTCGTAAGACAACTACGCCATTTCACGTTTTTCTACCACCATTGCCTTTTTAAATTCACAGTCTGTTTTGGTACAAGAACCATAAAAAATCAAGGAATGGTGCATGACATTAAACTGCAACATCTCACCAACCATGTTTTGAATCCCTTGTACTCTTGGGTCGCAAAATTCCGTAACGTGGTGACAGTCAGTGCATATTAAGTGATCGTGTTGTTTACGTCCATACGATTTTTCGTACTGTGCCTGATTTCCTCCGAACTGGTGTTTTACCACTAAGTCACACTCTACCAATACATCAAGCGTGTTATAAACCGTTGCCCGTGAGACTTGATATTTTTTGTTTTTCATGGAAATATACAATTCTTCGACATCAAAATGATCGTCACGAGAATAGATTTCTTCCAAAATCGCAAAGCGTTCGGGAGTTTTGCGAAGTCCCTTGTTTTCAAGGTACGCCGTGAATATTTTCTTGACTGAATCTATGTTGGAGTTAGACTGCATATTTTGAATTGGACTGCTTATTTATCTATTTAATTAGTTGTGGCTTCAATTAATTTGGACTAATTCTACATTATAACACAAAATAAATCAATTTTATTCAAATTATCAGATGGAATGTTGATTTAAAGGGGTATAGATGGATAAATTAAATTTTTTATGATTATTAAATTGCTCACGAATTCATTCTACTGTTCTCATGAATAGTGTTCTCATCAGACTAAAATCCGAGCGGTCCGCCGCTGCGATCCAATCCATTAAATCAGTGTGCCATCATACATCAATCATCACTCCCCACGCTCCACTTCAATCACCCCCTCCACTTGCTCCAAAGAATCCACTAATTTTTCCAAGTGAATCGTATCACTCACCATCAAGGCAATTTTTCCTTCAAAAATTCCTTCTTTCACACCGATAGAAAGGCTCTGAATATTTACTTTTAATTCCTGAGAAATCACCCTTGTTACGTCATTCATCAAGCTCATTCGATCCATGCCTCTGATCACTAAATGAGCCAAAAACGACATGGATATTTGACTCGTCCAAAAGGCTTTAATTACTCGGTCGCCGTGTCTCGAAAGCAATTCCGTCGAATTCGGGCAGGATGTCCGATGAATTTTGATGCCTTCGTTGATGGTTACAAACCCAAAAACATCATCGCCCGCAATGGGGTTACAACATTTTGCCAGCGTGTAATCTATCTTATCCATATCTTCCCCAATCAAAATTCCATCGGCATTTTTCTTATCACCGTGCAGTTTTTTCAACTCCTTGGTGATTGATTTCAAATCCGTTAAAGGCTCTTTGATTGACTTAGCTTCTTGCTTGCGTTCGTGAGCTTCACGGTCTGATTTCCAGCGCTTTAACTCATCTAACTGCACAAAACCTTTCCCAAAACGATAGAATAAATCGTTGGAATCTTTAGCGTTGAAATAGGCTCGCAACTGGTTGGTCACTTCCAAAGTCAAGGGCGAAATACCTAACACTTTCAAGCGATGTTCAATCATATCACGCCCCATCACCACGTGCGATTTATTGGCTTCTTTGATATAATCCTTAATGCGAGATTTTGCCTTGGTCGTCACCACAAACTTCAACCAATCTTCCGAGGGTTTTTGCTTCGGCGAGGTCATACATTCAATAATATCCCCCGTTTTGATTTTGTGACTCAATGGCACCAAACGATTATTTACCTTCGCTCCAATACATTTCGCCCCAACTTCCGTATGAATTTCAAAGGCAAAATCCAAAGCCGTGGCTCCTTCTTTCAAGACCACCAATTTGCCTTTGGGTGTATAAACAAAAACCTCCTCATTGTACAAACTACTTCGAATATCATCCACTAAATCAACGGCTGACTGGGTTTTATCGTTAGAATCCAAAGCCTCTCTAATTTGGCTTAACCACGATTCAAAGGCAGTATTGGTACGGGTATCATTGCCTTTATATTTCCAGTGAGCGGCAAAACCTTTCTCGGCAATTTCATCCATTCGCACCGTTCTGATTTGCACTTCCACCCAACGTCCACGTTTGCCTCCGCCCATCACGGTTGTGTGCAAAGACTCATAACCGTTTGATTTTGGCGTAGAAATCCAGTCTTTCAAACGGTCGGGGTTGGGTTTATAATGGTCGGTTACCATCGAATAAACCGCCCAACAAGCCGCTTTTTCTTGCTCAGTTGGCACGTCCAAAATTACCCGAACGGCAAAAAGGTCATAAATTTCCTCGAAGGGCGTATTGTTCTTTTTGAGTTTATTATAAATCGAATAAATGGATTTTGGACGACCTTTTACCACGTGTTTGAAACCCATTTCCGTCAAATCTTTTTCGATGGGACGAATGAAATTCTGAATAAAATTCTCTCTGGAACTTTTGGTTTCTTTTAGTCTGCGGGCAACATCTTTGTAGGCTTCGGGCTCGGTATATTTCAAACACAAATCTTCTAATTCTGACTTGATAGCGTGCAAACCCAATCTGTGAGCGAGGGGAGCGTACAAATAAAACGTTTCAGAAGCGATTTTGAGTTGCTTGTCTCGTGCCATGCTTCCCAAAGTCCGCATATTATGAAGACGGTCGGCGAGCTTGATTAAGATTACCCGAATATCATCCGAAAGTGTCAATAACATTTTGCGAAAGTTCTCGGCTTGTTGCGAACTTCCGTGTTCAAAAACGCCCGTTATTTTGGTTAATCCGTCAATAATTTTGGCAACATTCTTACCAAAATCTACCTCAATCTCATCTAAACTAATTTCTGTGTCCTCTACTACATCATGCAATAAAGCGCACATAATAGAGGTTGGACCCAAGCCAATTTCTTCTACACAAATTTGGGCGACGGCAATTGGATGATAAATATAAGGTTCACCTGATTTCCGCCTCATGTCTTTGTGAGCTTCTGCCGACATCAAAAAGGCTTTTTTAATCAGTTTTGCATCATTATCTTGAAGGTATGGACGGGCGGTATGGAGTAATTTTCTGTACCGTTTGAGGATTTCCTTTCTTTCTTGTTCTAAATCAATTGCTGCGACTTCCACGGTTTAATATATTTGATTAGTGAATGGTTTTGTGGTATTGGTGATTATCTAAATTAATGTAATTGGAGGAGAATGGCAAACTTATGCGCATAAAAAAACTTCCCAAAAATGCTAAATCTTTCAGGAAGTTAATCAATTGAACTAAATAAAATCATCTAAAACTTTATCGAATCACAGGACATTTTATGCTTGGAGCAATATGATAAATAATTTTAAAGCTCGTCAGAATATACATATCATTCAGTTTTGATGAACTGTTTCTCGCACCCCCGCCCAATTCTGGAAAACTGCCAATGGGAAATAAATTGGGATCTGAAAAAGCAGGATCAACCCTTGTCGCATAATACGCTCTGGCAAAAGCCTCACGGTCACGCCCTGTCAAGGCCGCAATTTTCTCATTTTCACGGTGTCCCATGGCGGCTGATAAACTACTAATTCCCGTCAAATCTGCTTTATCAGCAAAATATCCGCCCACATCGTCCAGATAATCAGAGAAAGTATATCGAACGCCTACCTCAAATCCTAAATCCCAATTTTTATCTAATTTATATTTTACGCCAGCCCCAAACGGAATATTTACGTTCACCAAATTATAAGGTTGGTCGGGATAATTTGGCAACCCCTGCCCTTCAGTATTGAGTGGTTGCAAACTCACCCATTCGCCCGGAGAAGCCTCCGAACCTGTATAATCGGTCGGAACTTTTGCCATGGGGTTATGATGAAAAACGGCAATTCCTGCAAATAGATAGGGATTTAGTTGGGGCCGATTACGATAACTTCTGGTTTCGGGAATAAGATTATAAATTCCCGTGAATGCTAATTCTTGTACATCATTTCTAAAATGAGCATTCCGCATATACAATTGTTCTAAGCCCGCCACGCCTTCAAATTTATTATCATCCCCCGTAAGTCGCACCCATGTGAGGCTGGCACGACCACTAAAATGTGGCGTGAAATGTCGAGTAAAATCCACGCCAATATTCCAATTAATATTTTGTAAAGTTGATTGTATCGGACGATTATAAGGCGCTAAATCACCGTAATAATTGGATGTACCAATTCCGAAAGAAATATCAGAATGTTTTTCGTACATACTTTTTTGTCTGGAACCATCTGATTTAAATAAATTTGAGAAAAAAGACTGCGTATAGCAAGGAGTCGAGAAAACAATTAATGTGGTTAAGAAAACAGAGAAAAATAATATTCTCTGAAAACTAAACTCAATTATTTTTTCTTTTAAAAAGGCGCTCGTTTTCATTATAGTTTTATATGTTCGTTTCAATAACGATTAATGGTTAGGATTTATGCTATTTTAATGAGTTATCGGTTCAAATACCCATTCGTTTCCGAAGTTCGGTAATATGCGCCGTATGATGTTTACTATGCCAAGAATACATTCCCGTTACCGTTTTCAACATATTTAAATGCCTCGTTTCGGGGTGCATAAATTGCCGTGCGAACTGTTCCTCTGTCATTGATTTCAACAACATTACCCAACGTTTATGCATCACTTCCAACATCGTTAACGACCATTCGATAGGCGCATTTTTGCCATCTTCCAATTCCGCCCACAATTGCTCTTCGTAAGGTTTGATGGTTGGCACATCTTCCGTCAAAGCCAATTTAAAACGAATGAAAGCATTCGCATGAGAGTCCGCCACGTGATTTACCGTCTGCCTGATTGTCCATCCTCCTAAGCGATAAGGCAGTAATAACTGTTGCTCGTTCAATCCTTCTACCGATTTACGGAGTAATTCAGGAAGATTTTCAATGTCAGTAATCCAGCCCAAAAGCATTTCTTGAGAGATTTCGGTAGGTTTTTGAAAAGTGCCAATGGGATAGCGAAGTTGTTGTAAAGCAGGGTCTTGCATGAATATAAGCGTTATTGTTTCTTGATTTAATACAAATTAATAAATATGTTTTTCTAACTAAAAATTAAGTACATATACTCACAACTCTTTGATTTGACAGTTCTTGCCTCAATTATCATTTTTAATAAACCAATACCTACAAATAATTTCGTCTTTAATTATTTATACTTTATTAAATATTAAATTGAATGATTTTAAGAAAATATTATTTCGTCAAAAAGTTTTTTTAATTATTATTTGCACTTATAATTTTATGTAGTAACATCGAATAATCATTTCAGTAAAAATATCACTCGACACAAAAATTAATCTTTTCTAAATAAGGTAAACTAATTTTCTAAGTA
>JBBAKY010000117.1:0-11714 GCA_040403295.1 Arcicella sp. | reverse complement strand
AAAAAATACTACTCTTCTTTATCAGAAAAGTAGTATTAAAAGATTTAATAAAATTATTCAATTATTTTTCAATAACAACTCGTTGTGAAACAGTTTCAAGCCCAGCAACTACCAGTATGATGTATAATCCTGCTCTTAATTTATCGGTTTTAATGGCAAAAATACTGCTTCTTTGCGTGACATATACCTCTTCATAAATAGGAACTCCTCGCAAATCGAAAACACTAATATTGACCGTCTTTTCTCCTTTGAATAATACCCTCAAGTTTGAAAAAGCCTTGGCTGGATTTGGTTCAACCGTAACGGTAAGGTTTTCTTTTTCGACTAATGGTTCTAAAGTCAATAACAAATTTCGACGTTTTGTACTCATTAGTAAGGCAGCTCTGGTACGGCTTTTCTGATCATTGGTAAAAATATTCATGCAACGGTCGGGCGAATAATCCATGTAATCTTCAATCAAATTCGTTCTCAGAACTCCACTACAAGTAGAAGTTAGTTTATTGCAAGTTACTCCTTCATTAAGGTGTTCAATCTGCGGGGTATCGTCACAATAATCATCGCTACAAGGGATATTTTGCTCCGTTGGATGAAGTAATCCGAGCCAATGACCAATTTCATGCGTTGCGGTTCTTCCTAAGTTGTAGTTTGCTTTCAATGTACTACAACAAGTTCCAAAACTTTGGAAATCAATAATTACGCCATCAAAAATACTTTGACCAGTAATATCCGAAGGCGTAGAATCAAGTCCAATTAAATTGCTATCATAAGGAAATTCGGAATAACCAATCGTCCCATTTTTACCTCTAACTACCCAAATATTCAGGTATTTTTCAAAATTCCAGTGAATTAAATTGGCAAGAATTTGATTATCGTATTGCAAATCAAAACTTTGTTGCATCACATAAGTCCTTGTAATTCCAGTAGTTGCACTTCCATTTGGGTCTTTATTGGCTAATTCAAATTCAATTTCCATATCCGCTCCAATTGGGTTAGTATTGTAACCATTGGTACCAACTTTCCTGCGGTAATCTTCATTTAAGACGGTAATTTGCGACTTAATTTGCTCATCCGAAATATTGGAGTTATTGTCACCACCAATAAAATTTGAAGCATTATTATGCACAACATGAACAACTACAGGAATTCTATAAATTTTTGCGGTAACCCTTAAATTTTGACCTTTACTACTTTTTTGAAACTCTCTCAGTTGATATTCAAATTCGGCTTGTTGTTTTATCCAATTTGGATTATTCAATTGCATTATTTTATTTCCAATAGAAAACCCGCAGCGTTCTTGTGCAAAACTGAAAGTTGAAAAAAGCACTAATAAAATTCCTAAATAATTTTTCATAAAATTGTAAGACGAATCTCCAGATTCGTGTAAGTTTCTTAGAAAACGAATTTGGAGATTCGCTTAACAACTATTTTTCTACTTCTGATTTTTCATAAGCCAAAATAATATCACGAACTAAACGGTGTCTAACTACGTCGGAGGCATCTAATTCTACAAATTCGATGCCTTTAATTCCGCCTAAAATTCTTCTCGCTTCTGCCAAACCTGACTTTACTTTTGTTGGTAAATCAATTTGCGTTTTATCTCCTGTAATGATTACTTTCGACTGGATTCCCATACGGGTCAAAAACATCTTCATTTGCATGGGTGTAGTGTTTTGTGCTTCATCCAACAAAATAAAAGCATTATTTAAAGTCCGTCCACGCATGTAAGCCAAAGGTGCAATCTCTATAACTCGATTCTCGATAAAATATTTCAATTTTTCGGGTTGAATCATATCATCCAAAGCATCATAAATAGGACGAAGATACGGATCAATTTTTTCTTTTAAATCACCCGGCAAGAAACCTAAGTTCTCGCCCGCTTCAACGGCTGGTCGAGTAATGATAATTTTCTTAACTTCTTTATTTTTCAAGGCTTTAACGGCAATCGCAACGGCTGTATAAGTTTTCCCCGTACCCGCTGGACCAACCGCAAAAACGATGTCATTTTTCGCCGCCGCTTCCACCATTTTTTGCTGATTGGGTGTTTTCACTTTGATTATAACACCTTTGGTTCCGTACAACAAAACGCCCTCTTCATCCTTCAAATATAGCTTTGGGTCAGCATCGGGGCTTTTATCTTGAGCAATGTAGGATTGAATTTGCTCTTTCGTAATTTTTCCCTGTTTCTGATAATGTAAAACAAGCGAGTCAAGTATTTCATTGATTTTAATAATTTCGGGCAACGACCCCCGAATCGTTATTTCATTACCACGAGAAATAATTTTACTCTGTGGGAATGCCGCAGCAACTTGTTTAATGTTGCTGTTTTCAACGCCAAGAAAGCCAACTAACTCAACGTCTTCTAAGGTGATTACTTTTTCAGTCAAATTATTATTTATTTATGTTAAAACAACTTTATAAATCTACTAAAAAAAGCATAGCATTGTTTTAGAAATACAATAAAAAAAAACAATGCCATACTTTTGTGTTGATATTCAGTTGATTATATTATTTGATAAATTATTCCAATGGGAAATTTGAAATTTATTTTGTAAAATTGTGTAAAAAACGGCTTAGGATTTTAAAATAACATAATGGAACAAAATAACCAAAATAATGGTAATTTCAAGAAAAATGGCACTTATGCTGGTGGACGAATCAACGGACAAAATCGTTGGCTTGATACAGGTTTAGGTAAAATTCCGCCACAAGCTACTGATTTGGAAGAAGCTGTTTTGGGAGCTTTGATGTTGGAACGTGATGCGCTTACAGATGTTATTGATATTCTAAAAGTTGAATCATTTTATAAAGAAGCGCACCAAAGAATTTACGGAGCAATTACTCAATTATTTGCAAATTCGGAACCAATAGATTTATTAACCGTTAAGAATCAATTAGTTACCACAGGAGAATTGGAAATGGCTGGTGGTATTCAATACCTTGCCGAACTTACCCAAAGAGTAAATTCGGCCGCAAATATTGAATTTCACGCCCGTATTGTGGTAGAACATTCTTTGAAAAGACAGCTAATAACCGTTTCTTCAGAAATACAAAAAATGGCTTACGAAGACACGACCGATGTCTTCATGTTGTTAGATAAAATTGAGCAAGAACTTTTCAGGATTTCGGAAGCAAATATTCGTAAAAATTATGCCGATATGGGGCAAATTATGCGAATGGCGTTGTTGGAATTAGAAATGAAAAAAGACCAAAAAGAAGGTCTGACGGGAGTTCCTACGGGTTTTACAGCTTTGGATAGAGTTACTTCTGGTTTTCAAAAAACGGAATTAATTATTATTGCGGCGAGGCCGGGAATGGGAAAAACCGCCTTGATTCTCTCAGCGTGCAGAAATGCCGCCGTTGACCACGGACAAGCAGTTGCTTTTTTCTCCTTAGAGATGTCCTCAATTCAGTTGGTGAATCGTTTGATTTCTGCCGAAGCTGAATTGGAATCTGATAAACTTCGTAAAGGAAATCTTCTTCCGCATGAATGGGCTCAATTACACGCAAAAATTGGTAAATTGACCAACGCACCAATTTTTATTGATGATACCCCTGCCCTATCCATTTTAGAATTAAGAGCAAAATCTCGTCGATTGAAAGCCCAACATGATGTTCAGATGATTGTGATTGACTATTTACAATTAATGTCTGGAGATTCGGGTGGAAAAGGAATAGGTAATCGTGAGCAAGAAATTGCCAATATATCGAGGTCTTTAAAACAACTCGCCAAGGAATTAAACGTACCCGTAATTGCGCTTTCACAGTTAAGTAGAGCGGTTGAAACTCGTGGCGGCGATAAGAAGCCTCAACTTTCTGATTTACGTGAATCAGGCTCAATTGAGCAAGATGCAGATATGGTAATGTTTATTTATCGACCTGATTATTACGGAATCACCCAAGATGAAGCAGGAAATTCGGTAGCAGGGATTGGGGAATTGATTATCGCTAAAAACCGTGCAGGATCTTTGGATACGGTTCAATTAAGATTTATTGGTAAATACACAAAATATTGCGATTTGGATGCGGGAGATTATGGTGGTTATGGAGGAGATTCATTGCAATCATTCACCCAAATTGAAAGTCCAATGACAGATTTTGAAAATGGCGGAGCAAAGACAATGGGAAGTAAAATCAACAATTTACCACCTTCTCCACAGCAGAATCAAAATCCTTTTGGTAATACTCAACCAAATCAAGATGTACCGTTTTAATGGCGATGTTTGCTGTTCGTTATTCGACTTTAGTTGATTGTTAGCCAAATCAATACAAGAAAAAAGGGTCAAATCCAAAGTGGACTTGACCCTTTTTTGTTTCCCGAACATCAAATAACAAAAATTGAAAATCAACGAGGGCTCAATCTAAAACTAACCGTTCCGGTTGAAATATCTGGTTTATCACCATCTGAAGTTGGTTTGAATTTTGTCCGCTGAACGGCTCTTTTGTATTGTTGAGCAATAGCTGGGCTGACAGTACTTTCAATCTGAGTTATCAGTACGACATCTCCGTTTGAATCAACTTTAATTTTAAATCTAATTATTCCCGTTTCATTTGAATCATCATAAACTATTGGTTTACTCACCCAAGTCCAGCCAGTAAGACTAAAGGAAGGTTTATTACCACCAGAACCATCTCCACCTGGTCCACCGCCTTTACCTGAACCTCCGCCAGCTCCATCCCCGGGTGATTTTTTCTCATAAGTCCCTCCTTTTACAACATTTCCATCAGGTTGTCCTTGATTGCCTTTTCCTCCTCCAGTTCCATCAGATGCACCTCCAGCATTAGGATTTGTACTATTAGTACCATTTGAATTTGTCTTTCCTTTTTTTGCAGGAAATAATCCGTCATTATTTACTTTAGGTTGTTCTACCGCTTTTGGCGCTGGTGTTGGGGGAGTTTCAATTGGTTTTGGACTTGGCTTTGGCGTAACCTTTGCGGGTGGTGTTTCCTTCACAACCACTGGGCTTTTTACTTTACTTGTGATAACAGGAGTTTCTTTAACAGGCTTTGGCTTAACCGATTTTACTTTTACAATCTCTGGAACAGCGACTTTTTTATTAACTTTTTTTACCTCAACAACCTCAGCTGGTTTTGACTCTATTTCTTTTTTTGAAGGGTTTGCATGATTTTTTGTAAATACATTCCCACTTCCTTTTTTATCAGTACCAAAGTTTACCACAAATCCACCTCCACCTGCTTCTACAACTTTTTTATTTTCCTCAGCCGTCCAAATGACAACGTACCAAAACAGAAAAAACATGAGTGAATACAACGCAAAAGTTATAAAAAAGGCAATTTGGCGATTTTTAGATTCTTCTTCTTCTATTTGATAAGCTGTCATAGTATGAGGAAATAAGGATTATTAGGACAAAACGTTAGTAAGTTTCAATCCCAAAGAAAATTCTTACCGTCGTGTTAATTTTATTTTTTATATATCCAAGTTGTTTGATTTAAGGCTTCTGCAACTTTTCTGGCTTCTTGGTCAGCAATTGATTCACTATTAAAAGCTCCTGCTGAAACTTTTATCAGCTTTTCATTTCGTGTTGGATAAATGATTGCGGCATTTTCAAATCCACTATTTTTTAGGGCTTTTAGCAATCTTTTGGCATTTTGCTTACTGCCAAAACTTCCTGTGATTATAAAAAAACGATTTTCAGATTCATTTATTGCACTTTTTAATGGCTCAATTGGTGCAGATTTCGTTTCAACGACTGGTTTGATTTCAAATCCCGCAACAACTTTGGCAGTCGCTACTAATACCTCTTCTTTCACAAGTGGCTTCAGTACGGGCTGAACCAATGATTGAGATTGAAATGGATTTAAAGAACTTAAATTTGATTTTTGATTATCGTACAAGTAAATCGCAGATACCAATAAAACGGAACAAAATATGCCATAAACATATGGTAATACTCTACTAAAACGGCCTTTTTTATGAGAAAAAACATCTTCGTCTTCCAAAACCTCCGCCGTTGGTTCACGGTCATCAGTAGAAAATACTTGCTGAATTGTATGATTTGAAACACCATTTGGTTTTGAAACTACTTGAAGTTCATTTTGAAGTGGTACTGGTTTTTTCAAAAATACATTTTCCATACCAAAACTATCACTATAAAAATTATTAGTAAATTTTGGTTGGAACTGAATTTTATCTTCTTCATTTTGACTAAATATACCTAATCCTTCAATAGAATAGGTATGATCGAAACGCAAATATCTTCGAGTATCCTCAACAAATGCTTTAACTTTCACATTTGCTTGAGAAACAGAAATATTTTCCTCCTTAGCGATATAATTGGACAACAATCCATCATCATTTTTCAACAAAGCATTAAACGCCAACCACTTTTGAGGTGGAGTAATAAATCTTTTTGGTGAATTAATTTTCGCACAGTCAAAGTTGGTTACAAATCCGCCGAAATCGGGGATAACAACACAGTCTTGCTCAAAAAGCAGTTCCTTGATATGGTTTTGTACAGTTGTCATAGTTTTATATCTTTGATAAATTATCCTCACTTAGCTTTGAGAAATAAACTAACAAACTTTATTTTCTGAAATCTCAACGCTCATTACTGAATACTTAAAGCTACTTTAACACGAATTTAAAAAGAATATGACAAACCTCCAAGAAAATTCACGCCTTGTGTCGGGTAATACAAATAACGTTGGTAGTTTTTATTAAAAATATTGTTGGCTGATACAAAAACATTGAAATGGTCAGAAATTAGATACGTGAATTTAAAATTGAGATCAACGATTGGGTCTAATTTTATTTCTTTATCCGTTTGGAAGTTTTTCCCTTTGATTCCAGATAAAAAATACAAATCGGAACTAACCAACAATTTTTGCTTGATGGTGAATGTATTATTCCAAGTCGCTGAGAAAGTTGGTCGGTGATAAGCAGTTTTTAAATTCCCTAAACCACTAAAAACATTAACATCCACTTTTAAATTTGTACGAAACATATCAGGAATTTGGTAGCTTGCTTGCACCAAAAAATTGGTTACTTTCACCGTAGTAGAATCATCGGAATATAAGGCTTCAAAACGAGTACTATCGCTTCTGGAATTATTAAATACAAAAAAATCTTTGTAGTTAGCATAACTTATCTTCGCTTCTAAATCAAGTCCATTTTGAAGAGAAGCCTTTCCTCCCGCATAAAAATCGGCGGTTTTTCTGGTATTTCTTAATTCTACAAAACGATTAAGCCATTGATTTTCCTGCAAAAATGAGGTTAAATTATTGGCATAAACATCTCCGTCATATCCCACAAAAATCTTAACTCCTTGCATTATCTGTGCGTCCAATTTAACGATGGGATATAAATAGCTACTATTGAAAGTATTTTTCTCACGGTCATTAATTACGTTCAATCCAGCAGTTATCGTAAATCTATCTGTTTTATATTGGAAGGTAGGTTTTAGTTTATAAAGATTTCTATATAAAGTCAAAGAATCTTGTCTTTGAGCCAAAACAATTGTTCCATCTAAACCTGCGGTAAGTTCGTCTGTTATCGCAAAAACGGCATTTCCAGTTCCTTTCCAAACCAATTCATTGGCTTTCAAATGGGTAAATAAATAGGATAAATTAGATTTGAATTGATAATCAATTTTTGAATCTTTACTGTTATTACTGATGGCACCAATAAAATTGAATTTATTCCAAGAATTAAAAATTTGAGATTCTGGAAAATCATAATTTTTTGGTGTAAATCCATAAAAGTCAAATCCTCTGCGTTCCCAGCTAAGTGCGCCTTCCAACTTGACTGCATCAAAAGCAGTTCGGCTATGAATTTTCACTAAATTCTGCGAGCTTCCAGAATAATTTGCTCCAACTGGACCTAATCTGAAATTATTGTGCTTGATATAAATTCCATGATAATTATCTTCTCCCAACGGAATTCCGGCGTGAGCTTCCAAAAAAGTATGACCATAATTACCCACGCCCGCCCGAATGATATTATTGTATTTAGCTGCCTTTGAATCAGTTTTATCATTACCATCTTGTGGCATTGAAACCGTTGGACTAAACTCGGGGGTTTGAACGGGTAGCTTTCGTTCCAAAAATTCGTAACGAATTGGTTTACGGGCATCATCGCCAACATTCGTCGGAATTTTCTCAAAAATTCGATTCGCTTGTGGCAATGATACTTTGGTATCTTTATAAATCTCAATATCATCGGTTTTCACTTCACCTTGAGATTTTTGGGCATTCGCTTTCAATAATGGCAAACAAGCCACTATCAAGGTATTTATGAATATTTTATAATTACGATTTTGCATAATTTAGATTTTGTAAGGACTAAAATTAGACCACAGATGAACCCGCAATGGAATTGGGATTTAACAGATTTACATGGCTAAAATTATAAGAATAAATCGGCGTAAATCTGTTAAATCCGTTTTATCCGTGGTCTAATTTTATTTTATTGATAACCTTCGACAATTTTCTACTTCTTTTCAAGCAATTTTATTTTCGTTTTTGCTTCAGCTACGATGTCTTTATCGGATAAATTGTCAATCAATGAATTCAAGGTTGCTTTTGCTTGAAAGACATTATCAAGACCCACGAAATCATCGGCTAATAATAAATACGCTCTTCCAATAATTTTATCGGCCGCATCAGAAAACTCATTTCTAAATTTGGCAATAATCATATCCGAAGATTCTTTGTATTTTTTCTGATTATACAGCATCTGAGCAATTAAATATTGAGCCTCCGCACCAAAATCATCTTTTGCCAAAGCAATCGTTTGATTAAATGCCTCAGTTGCCTTTGGATAATCATTTTTTGCCATGTAAATTTTACCCAAGTAAAGATTTGCCTTACTTTTTGCGCCTAACACAACATCGCCTGAATTAGAAACTTCTCTGGCAAAATATAAAGTTGAATCAGATTTAGTAGTTTGATAATACGATTCCATCAAGGCAATCAAGGCCGTTTGTTGGTCTTTTTTATCCGTTGCACTCACCAATAAATTTCTATAGTTTGTGATAGCTCCTTTAAAATTTCCAGCGGCATATTCAATTTCAGCTGCTCTGAAAATGGCTTTATTTAAGGCTTTATATTTTCTATCTCTAATTACAATATAATACCAACTGAGGGCTTCTTGCTTGTTTCCTGATTTGAAATAGGCTTCTGCAATCAAATATTTAGCTTCGTAAGATTCAATACTGGTTGGGTTTTTACGCACATAATCCGTGAGCGCAACCGTTGCTTTATCATATTTTTCACTGTAAAACAATCCTTTTGCCGATTCATATTCTAAGCCGACCACTGAATTATCCAAGGGATTCGCTCGTTGATAATCATTCAGGATTTGCGTAAATTCTTCTGGACGGCTTACGTCATTTAATTCTTCTTGAATACCCGCCAACGCATCTTTACTTTGTGGTGCAGTAGAATGATTTTTCAAAATATTTTTAAAATCAGCAATTGCCCCTTCATGATTGGTTGTGTTTTGGAAGGCTCCCGCTCTTTTCAATAAAGCTGCGGGCACCAAGACGCTCTGAGGTTTATCGTTCAACAATTTAGTAAATCCCGTAATGGCAGGAATATATCTACCTGCCGTAAAATCCAGATTAGCCTCCTGATAGATGGCATTATCTACATAAAGCGATTGAGGAAAATCACTTTGAACCTTCTGAAAAGCTAACCTTGCTCCTGCTTCATCGCCTTTCAGCACCATTACTAAGCCTTTTTGATAATTGGCATAATCTCGGTCGGCTCCTTTACCAGTGATAGCTTGGTCGTAATATTTTAGGGCGGCATCATAACTTTTAGCCGCAAAATAGGTATCTCCCAATCGAATAACGGCATCTTGGTACGACTGTGAATCGCCCGACGCTTTCATTCTGTCGGCATATTCACGAAATAATTTATTCGCTTTATCGTACTCTTTGGTATTATAGTAAGAATACGCTAAAGAATATCGGCTTTTACTTTGTAACTCATATAAATTGGGCGTTGTATTATCGACCGAAGCGATAATTGACTGATACATCGGAATGGCTTCATTGTATTTTTTATCGGCAGAAAGAGCTTCCGCTTTCCAAAAATTAGCTGAATATTTGGCTTCAGCATTTACGGGAGTCGTTAACGATTTATCAAAATAAGGAATCGCATCAAGGTATCTTTCATCGTTATACATCTTCACGGCTTGATTATAGGCAATTCTTTGGTATGCAGTATTCGTTCGGGTCGAACGCCGAGGTAATCCTTCAATATATGCCAATGCCGCTTGATAATTATTGGAAGCTAAATAGGCCTCACTCACTAATTCATTGGCTTCATCCTCGTATTTTGTATTTGGATATCTTTTCAAAAACTCCTCCAAAGCTTTAATTGCTTCATTTCCACGATTTAAATCCAATAAAACTTTGGCGTGATTGAAGTCTGCATCTTCCGTTACCGATTTATTATAATTACTCTTGCGAGCTTGGTCAAAGGCTCCCAAAGCATAATTTGGATTGTTGGCTTTCAAATAACAAACTCCCAAAATAAAGGAAGCATATTGTCCCAAAGTATCACGAACCGCCGCAACATTTTTGAGTTGTTCAGTCGCAGGAGCAAATTGGTCGGTTTTATACAAACTGTAACCGTAACGGTAAGCAACGGCTGGCAACATTCCTTGCGATTTGTAATTTTTATAAATCGTATAATATGAAGCTGCTTTTTCGTAATTGGCTTGTTGAAAATAAACTTCGGCAGTTAATAAAGCAACATCCTCCAATTTTCGACCAGAATTTTTCTCTCGTAAAAGTGGCTCAGTATACGCCAACATTTCTGCAAATTTTCCTTGTCGATAATAACTATGAGCCAACCAACCAGGAATTTCAGAACGGTATTCGGCTGATTGCTCCGCTTTTTTGAAATCAGGAATTGCTTCTTTGTATTTTCCCACACGGAAGTTTATGATACCAGCATAATAGGAGGATGAAATCGCATTTTCGCTCGTGCCATCTTTCAATTCATCGAAAATGACTAAAGCTTCGGAATAATCTTGTAGGGAAAAATGAGAAATAGCGAGACGATATTGGGCATCCTCATCCGATTTTGGGCTCTTTTTGAGGTAATCAATCGCTCGTGCATAATCGCCTTGTTCAAAGAAATAATTCCCTATTTCTTTATATAAATTGCCCGCAACAGGATGTTCTGGGTAATTTCTAACAAAACGGTTAGCCAATAATTCGGTTTCTGAATACCCTAAATATAAACTACACATCACCACATAATATTCAGCCCAAACTTTATTTCCGTCTTCTTTTTCAAGAAGCGTTTTATCATAATCAAGAAATAAGTTAAATTCTGCACGAGCAGCTTCATAATTTCTCGACTCATAATGTTCTTGACCATTCCTAAAATGAATAGAAGCGTCCGTATAATTGAGTGTACTTTGAGCCAAAAGCGTAGTTTGGGGAACAAAGGTCAGGAGAATAAAGCATAAGGAAACTAACGACGAGATTTTGTTCATTAGGAAATTGATTTTAAGGGTCTTTTTCAACCACATAGAAAAGAGATGTAACATAGTTAACCAAGAAAGGAAAAACTAAAATTCATTTCTGATACTGTTACAAATCAAGTTTAGGGTTGGTAAAAAAGAAAAATGTTAAACAAGTAAGGAATATTAGTCTTTTGCAGTTGGCTATTTGCCAACACCTTTTAGTAATTAATCAAAATTCAATTTGTATTTTTGCCAACGGCTAATTATAAATTGC
>JBBAKY010000116.1:0-11809 GCA_040403295.1 Arcicella sp. | reverse complement strand
CCAATCTCAATGAAATCTGTCACTATTTTACTACTTTTATTATTTACCATATTTCAGTTAAAAGCTCAAGTAATCACAATTCCGATTGAAACCAGCCAGAATGCTTTGGTGCTACAAACCGATAAAAATAATCGACTTGGGATTATTCACTTTGGCAAAAAATTGAGCCAATCTTCAGAATATCTTAACATTGGACAATCCTTCAAATACAATAATGAAGATGCCGGTATTTACAATTCCATTTATACCCCAAGCGGTACTTGGAGTTTGGCAGAACCCGCTTTTGAAATTCTCCACGCTGATGGAAATGTGTCTTCTGATTTAAAATATGTAAGTCATCAAACCATAAAAATTGATGAAAATATCAGTCAAATTAGTATTTTATTGAAAGACCCCATTTATCCCGTTGAAGTTACCTTGTATTTCAAAACTTACGCCAAAGAAAATGTAATGGAGCAATGGAGCGTCATCAAGCAC
Source organism: Arcicella sp. (assembly GCA_040403295.1). Taxonomy (GTDB): domain Bacteria; phylum Bacteroidota; class Bacteroidia; order Cytophagales; family Spirosomataceae; genus Arcicella. The sequence continues at coordinate 11,332 of JBBAKY010000116.1, read as the reverse complement.
CAAGAGAAAGGAACGGTTACGTTGAAAAAATACGCTTCGGCCAATCTTTATTTTGTTGCCAAAGATTATTATTTACATCATTATCATGGCGCTTGGGCGAAGGAAATGAAACCCGAAGAAACCAAGTTAACGGCAGGTATCAAAACGCTTGATTCTAAATTAGGTACGAGAGCTAATTTATTTCAACCACCATCTTTTATGCTGTCCTTCGACCGTCAAGCTACGGAAGATGAGGGAAAAGTTTTGTTAGGAACTTTGGCGTGGTCAGGGAATTTTAAGATTGATTTTGAAAAAGATTCCTACCAAAATCTTCGCCTCATTGCAGGCATCAATCCGCACGCTTCCGAATATGGGCTTGCGGCAAATGAGGAATTCAAAACGCCTTCATTTATTCAAACCTATTCTGAAAATGGGAAAGGTGAAGCCAGCAGAAATATGCATAATTGGGCGAGAAAATACCGATTATTAGACGGTGAAGGTTCTCGATTAACGCTTTTAAACAACTGGGAAGCCACTTATTTTAATTTTGACGAAACCAAACTGACGGGACTTTTCAAAGGAGCAAAAGATTTGGGCGTTGATATGTTTTTATTGGATGATGGTTGGTTTGCCAATAAATATCCTCGTAATAGTGATAAGTCGGGCTTGGGTGATTGGCAAGAAAATAAGAAAAAATTACCCACTGGCATCGGTTATTTGGTAAAAGAAGCTACAAAAGCGGGCGTTAAATTTGGGATATGGGTTGAACCAGAGATGGTAAATCCAAAGTCTGAATTATACGAAAAACATTTGGATTGGGTAATTCGTGAGCCTAATCGTCCTGAAACTTATTATAGAAATCAATTGCCTTTAGATTTATCAAATCCCGAAGTTCAGGATTTTGTTTTTGGAATTTTGGATGATTTATTTACTAAAAATCCAACCCTTGCTTTTATCAAATGGGATTGTAACGCCGTGACTTTTAATGCGCATTCTATGTATTTGGAACGCATGAAAAAACCGCAAACCCAATTGTACGTCGATTATGTGAAAGGTTTGTACAAAGTTTTGGAAAGAATTCGGGCAAAATATCCTAAAGTACCGATGATGTTGTGTTCGGGTGGTGGCGGACGAGTAGATTATGAAGCCTTAAAATATTTTACTGAATTTTGGGTTTCGGATAATACCGACCCGCTCGAAAGAATTTTTATGCAATGGGAATATTCGTATTTCTATCCAGCCATTGCCCAGTGTAATCATATTACGGATTGGAGTAAAGTTGGCATTAAATTCCGAACTGACGTAGCGATGATGGGCAAAATGGGATATGATATTGTGGTGAGTAAATTAGATGAAAAAGAATTACTGTTTAGTCAGAATGCCCTTAAAAACTACGCAAATTTGAAGGAAACCATTTGGCATGGCGATATGCATCGTTTGGTAAATCCTTTTGAAAATCAGATGGCTTCGGTGCAATTTGTAAACGAGAAAAAAGACCAATCGGTGATTTTTAATTATCTTACCGAAAACCGTTACGACTTGACCTCATTGTTACAGAATATTAAACTGAAAGGTTTAGACGTTCAGAAAAAATATAAAATCACTGAAATTAATCTTTATCCAGAAACAAAATCATCCATTAATTCAGAGAAAATTTATTCGGGAGAATATTTAATGACAATTGGGTTTAATCCAAATATTTCGAATAGACGAACGAGTGTGGTTTTGGAAGTGAATGAGGTGAGGTAGTAGCTTTATATAATCAAAAAGGAAGGTTTCGCATAAGCGAAACCTTCCTTCGTTTAAATAGTAAATTTCTTAAAAACATTATAAAACCTTCAAAAGCCCTTGTTCTCCCGATAATGAACATAATTCTTTAAACTTCCCTGGCGTAATTCCCACGTACTTTTTGAAAATAATAAAGAAATAGTTGGTACTACTAAATCCCGCTTTGAAACAGGCATCGCTAATGTCATTTTTGGTTTCAGCTAATAATTCTTTGGCAATTTTTATCCGTTCTTGATTGATATAATCCACGGGAGTGATACCTAATTCTCGCTTAAATTGACGGAAAAAATTGGGTTTACTCATGCAAGCCAAATCACAAAGTTTTTCGATATTTAGTTTTTCCGTGAGGTGTTCTTTGATGTATTGAATCACGTACGCAAAACGATTTACATTCACATATTTTTTGTAGTTATCCACAATTAATGCTCTCGCTTGCGTTTGCATTAGCCTGATTAAGAGCTCATTTATCATAAAATTGGCAAATAAATCTTTTGCCGAATTAGTTTCTGTGGATACTTTTACTAAACGGTCGATGGTATCTGTTACTTCTAAAGAATTCTTTAGATGAAAGGTATCTAAATCAATTTGCCACGGTTCATGTTCTTCAATTTTAGCATATTTTTCATTTAATAAATTTACCGTTTCCTTTATTTGCTCGCTTTTGATTGCCAAAGCCATGCACTGCGTAGGATTCGACAAATCAGCTTCAGGGAAATCTATTACCATTTCCTCATTCGCTGGTACAATCACGGATTCGCCAGGAAGATATTCAAAGCCCTTTTTATCGAATAAGTGCATCACTTTTTTACCCCGAAACATACTCGTGAGAACGAAACTATTAAATCTCAAACGAACATTTTTACTTTCTTGATGTGTTTCATAAATGTTTAACTCAAAATTATCCAATGAATAAATGGTACGATTTTCAACGAGCGTTGTTAGCTTGTTTAAAGGCTTCAAAGGCACTAATTGGGGTTTATGGATTTGTTTCATTGGTTTATTTTACGCTAAATTTAGTTCCCTAATTTATTCAAATATGTTAATCTATCATTCCGTTAAACCTATTTGTTTTGGGTAAATATTAAATATTAATAAGCCCAAATAAAATTACTATGTTTAATAACGAAATGATACTATCGTCAAGTATTGTGATATAAAAGTAAACAGTAATAGTAGTAATTCAAGATAAATTTGTATAAAATAAATTATTAAAATTTAAAATTTAATCATGGAAAATCTTGAATCAGAAGTAGAAGCTCCCGTATCAACAGTAAGTTCAACGGATGATAATCGTGTAGCAAGACCAATTTTTAGAGCTCAATACGAAAACTTTATCGGTGGCGAATGGGTAGCGCCCGTAAAAGGACAATATTTTGAAAATCCATCTCCCATTGATGGAAATACTTTCACAAAAGTGGCTCGTTCAACAAAAGAAGACGTTGAATTGGCTCTTGATGCCGCTCACGAAGCATTTGCCTCTTGGTCGAAAACCTCTGCTATCACTCGCAGTAACTTATTATTAAAAATTGCTGATATCATTGAGCAAAACCTTCACTATCTGGCTGCCGTTGAGACAACCGATAACGGAAAACCAATCAGAGAGACAATCTTGGCAGATTTACCTCTGGTAGTTGATCATTTCCGTTATTTCGCTGCGTGTATCAGAACGGATGAAGGTTCGGCTTCGGAACACGATCCAAATACACTTTCATTAGTGATTCACGAACCTTTGGGAGTGGTCGCTCAAATTATTCCTTGGAATTTTCCATTATTGATGGCAACTTGGAAAATGGCTCCTGCTTTGGCGGCGGGTTGTACAATCGTGATGAAACCAGCCGAACAAACGCCAGTAGGAATTCTGTGTCTAATGGAATTATTGCAAGATGTTTTGCCAGCAGGGATTATTAATATTGTGAACGGTTTTGGTTTGGAGGCAGGAAAGCCTTTGGCAAGTTCAACCAGGGTGGCAAAAGTTGCCTTCACCGGCGAGACCACTACTGGACGATTAATTATGCAGTATGCCTCAGAAAATATTATTCCTGTTACGATGGAATTAGGCGGAAAATCTCCAAATATTTTCTTTCCAAGTATTATGGATGCAGATGATGATTTCTTTGATAAATGCTTGGAAGGGGCAGCCATGTTTGCCTTGAATCAGGGAGAAATTTGTACTTGTCCTTCTCGTATTTTGGTACATGAATCTATTGCAGATGCTTTCATTGATCGATTAGTGATACGTGTAAATGCTATTAAAAAGGGACATCCGATGGATATGACAACCATGATTGGGGCTCAAGCATCGAACGACCAGTACGAAAAAATCTTATCATATTTAAAAATTGGACAAGAAGAAGGCGCAGAAGTTCTTTGCGGTGGAGCGGCTCATATTCAAGAAGGTGATGCGGCAAATGGTTATTATATCCAACCAACTATTTTGAAGGGGAATAATAAAATGCGGGTTTTCCAAGAAGAAATATTTGGACCTGTGGCTTCATTGACAACTTTCAAAACGGTGGAAGAAGCTATTGAAATTGCCAATGATACGCTTTATGGATTGGGTGCGGGCGTTTGGACTCGTGATGCACATGAATTATATCAAGTGCCAAGAGCCATTCAAGCAGGTCGTGTTTGGGTAAATTGCTACCATGCTTATCCAGCTCATGCTCCATTTGGCGGGTATAAAAAATCAGGATTTGGACGTGAAAACCACAAAATGATGCTCGATCATTACCGTTCTTGCAAAAATATGTTGATTTCTTACGATAAAAAAGCGTTAGGATTCTTTTAAAATGAAACTATAAAAGATTTGTCGCAAGACGAATATTAGACCACGGATAAAACGGGTTGAACAGATTTTCACAGATTTTTTTATTTTATCCGTGTAAATCCGTAAAACCGGTTAAATCTGTGGTCTAATTTTATTTGCTACAAATAATTCATAATTCCACAAAAATATGGACAAAACACCCAGAGTTTTATTAACGAAGGAAGCCGAAAACCTTATCGACCGTTTACGAGATGAACACGGAGCATTGATGTTTCATCAAAGTGGAGGCTGTTGCGATGGTTCTGCTCCGATGTGCTTTCCCGTTGGCGAGTTCAAAACGGGCGTAAATGATGTATTATTGGGAAGTATTCACGGTTGCGAATTTTTCATGAGTGCCTTTCAATTTGAATATTGGCAATATACCCAATTAACGTTGGACGTTGTGCCAGGTAGAGGAGCAAGTTTTTCCTTGGAAATACCTTTGGGTTTACGGTTTATCATCCGCTCGCAGGTTTATACGGAGGAGGAGTTGCAAAATCTCACGCCTGTCTTTGATGGTGAAGTTTAATCGTTATAAAATCAAAAATCCCTCGCAGGTGATTCTGTGAGAGATTTTTGATTTTTTCATTCTACATCTCAATCGGCATCGCATCAGGGAAAAAAGAATGCAATTTCAACAAAATAGACTCCACCACGGCATCGGGGCAAGAAGCGCCACAGGTCAGCATGATGGTTGTTTGTTGTTTATTTGGAATAAAATCTTTGGTTACCTTCTCTACTTTATTGTGCAAATCCCAGTGGCTGATGAGATTATCCGTGAAAATTTTATCTGCCGAAGAAATAAAATACGTTGGTAATTTATGCTCACAAAGTTCAACTAAATGAGATGTATTTGAAGAATTATAACCACCCGCCACAATTGCCAAATCTGCCCCTTCTTTCAATAAACCATACGTTGCTGCTTGATTATCATTGGTTGCATAACAAAGCGTATCACGAGTATCAGCAAAGTAAGCCGTTACATCTGAACCTTCAATATTGTATTTTTTAATAATTATTTGTTTTAAATAATCCGCAATTCCTTGCGTATCAGAAGCTAACATCGTTGTTTGATTTACTACGCCAATTCTTTGCAAATCTTTAGCTACATCAAATCCTTCGGAAAATTGTCCTTCAAATTCTTCATGAAACTGTTCCAAAGGTTTTTCTCCTGTGATGTATTTGGCTAATTCTATGGTTTGAGCCATGTTTTTTACCACAATCGTTGGTGCATTTTCTTTCGAGTGCGAAAACGTTGCTCGTGTCTCTTCGTGCGTAGGCTTTCCGTGTACTACAATCGTATAATCTTTTTGTCCAATTGCCGTGGCTCGATTCCACACTTTTTCCACAAATGGGCAAGTTGTATCGTACTGATAAGCATTGATTCCAATTTCAGAAAGGCGGTTTTGAATTTCTACGGTTGTTCCAAAAGCGGGTACAATTACCACATCATTGGCAGTCAACTCTTCCCACGCAATCAACTGATTTCCAGCCGTATCCATAATAAACTGAACGCCACGACTCAATAAATCAGCGTTCACGTCAGGATTGTGAATCATCTCAGAAAGTAAGAAAATTCTTTTATCTTGATTTTCTTCAATGGTTCGGTAAGCAATTTCCACGGCATTTTCTACGCCATAACAAAAGCCAAAATGTCTGGAAATGAGGAATTTGACCGTTCCATAATCCAGAACAGTTGGCGAGAAATCTTTTTTGAGTTTATCTTGCAGTCGACGAGATTCCTTGATACTGCCAATGATACTACTTTTATACAAATCAGGTATGTGAAATGCCTTCATTTTCTTCATTTTTTTTCGAGTCTCCTCTGATTGGGTAGCATCCACTTTGGAAGTATCCACACGAGGGCTACTGACTCGAAACCGTTTAATATCAGAAGAATTACTAATTACCTCCATTTCTTTAAACAACTTTTTTGATTAACAGTTTTGAAATAAGATGAAAAACTCGTTTTTATGTGTTATTTTAATAAAAAACATTTAAAAACATATAAATAATTATCAATATCTTAAACATCAGACCAAACTTAATTGTAGTTTTAATTTAACAGTGGGTTAAAAAAGAAAAATATGTCTCGTAAATCAGTCTTAAAATACAAAAATTATGACGTTCATTCCATCACGACAGTTTCATTATTAGGCAAAGTTAATGCAAATATTGCTACATGGGTTATGCAAAGTGCCATGCAAGGAAAATTTCTAACGGTTGCCTTAGATAAAACAGACTATACGATTCAATTAGTTCGTGAAAGTATGATGCTAAATGTCAATCTTTTAGCCCAAGACCAAGCAAAAAAGCTAATTTCAAAATTAGGGAGGAAGAGTGGATTGACCTCTAATAAATTTGTAAACTTGCCTTTTGAAATGGATGATAGAGGTTGTCCTTATTTGAAGGAATCCATCGGATATGTGCAGTGCAAATGCGTTGGAAGCATTGATTCAGGCGACCATGAACTGTTTGTTTGTGAAGTTTTGAAGCAAATAACGCTGAATCCAGACAAAGAGGTTTTGACAAATAATTATTTACGGGATAATGGATTGGTGAGGGGCTAATTTGATTCCTGTTTTTTCCTCCTATAATTACATAAAATTATAGAAAATTGAACTTTTGTAAGAAAACCTACCTTTTCCTCTTAAAGTCTAAGGACGAATTTGTATTTTTACATCATTATCTAAAAACATGATAAAACTGTAACCAAAATATGTCTTTTCAAAGAAAAACCAAAATTGTAGCCACCGTTGGACCTGCTTCGGAAACGAAGGAAATGTTAATCAATTTCGCTAAAGCGGGCGTTAATGTTTTCCGATTAAATTTCTCGCACGGTACGCACGAAGACCACTTACAAAGATTAAAAACAATCAGAGAAATTTCTGAAGAATTAGACGTTAATCTATCTGTTCTCCAAGATTTACAAGGGCCTAAAATTCGTACACAACTCGTTGAAAATAATGGCGTTACGATTACGGCGGGCAATAAATTAACCTTCGTAATGGATGAAACACTTTTAGGAAACTCTGAACGTGTGGGTACAACTTATACTTCTATGTATTTGGATGTGAACGTTGGCGAAAGAATTTTGATGGATGATGGTAATTTAGAAGTGAAGGTTTTAGAGATTGATAAAGTAAAGAAGGAAGTAATTACAGAAGTTATTTACGGTGGAGTTTTGAAGTCTAAAAAAGGAATTAATCTTCCTGGTACAAAGGTTTCATTACCTTGTTTAACCGAAAAAGACCTTAAAGATTTATATTTCGGCTTGGATAATGGTGTTGATTGGATTGCCCTTTCATTTGTCCGTACTGCTGCCGATATTTACGATATTAAAGATAGAATCAAGGCTTACGGCAAAAACAATACGAAAGTAATTGCCAAAATTGAAACGCCTTTTGCGATTGATAATTTGGACGAAATTATCGCTGCTACGGATGCAATCATGGTGGCTCGTGGAGATTTAGGCGTTGAAATTGATGGGGCAAGAGTTCCACATTTACAGAAATTAATGGTTGAGAAATGTACAGCAGCGGGTAAACCCGTAATTGTGGCAACTCAAATGTTGGAGTCAATGATTACGAATCCTGTACCAACTCGTGCAGAAACGTCTGACGTTGCCAATGCCGTTTTACAAGGGGCATCTGCCACAATGTTGAGTGGAGAATCTGCTTCTGGTATTTATCCTTTGAAAGCCGTTGAAACGATGGCTCATATTCAGGAAGTGGTTGAGGAGCAACAGAATGAAATTAAAATTATAAAAGGAGATGAGGCTTCGATTTACTTCAAAAATCACTCTTTAGGCAATAGCGAATCTAAATATCCTTTGAACGACCGTATGATTGCGGGTGCTTGTCGTTTGGCTCGTGATACAGAAGCAAAAGCTATTTTGTGTATTACCAATAGTGGTTATACGGCCTTCCGTTTATCGGCTCACCGTCCAAAAGCAGGTTTATATATTTTCACTTCAAACAAAGCGGTTGCAACTGAAATGGGATTGTTGTGGGGAGCAAATGTATTCCATTACGAATCAGAAGGAAAGGATGTTGAAACAACCGTAAAAGGCATGACCGACATCTTAAAAGCCCAAGGTTTATTATCAGTAGGCGATACTTTTGTAACAACTTTGAGCGTACCATCAAACAGAGATTTCAAGACAAATACTGTTCAGTTAGGAACGGTGGAATAATTTTAGATAATTGAAAAAGCCCTGTAAATTTGATTTACAGGGCTTTTTTTGTGTTTTAATTTACTTTTGAATACTGTCTGTAGCTGGCATTTGTAAGTGTTGTTTGAGAAAACCAAACATCCATGCATCAACATACGTAAAACCATAAAAAAATGCTTGTAAAATCATTTTACAAGCATTTTTATGAAAATATAAATAATCAATTAATCCTAAAAATTCCTCTCTCCAGCCTCACGTTTCCCCAACATCACCGCTCCAACCATTGCCACGAAGAAAAGCACCGAAATCAATTCAAAAGGAAGAACATAATCACGATAAAGGATTTTTCCAAGTCCTTCTACCATACCCGTTTGTGAGCTAAAAGTTTGAGGAGAAACCACTTCTCTCAAATCCATTTTACGAGTTGCTGCTACCACGATTATCAACAATGTACCGCCCAAAACGGCTCCTGCCAATTTGGTAATTGTTGTCTTAGAATCGGGCATATTCTTCCTCAAATCCATCATCATAATCACGAAGAGGAAAAGCACCATAATTGCCCCTGCATAGACTACGATATTGACGACCATCAAAAACTGGGCGTTCAATAAAACATAATGTCCTGATATACAGAAGAATGTAAAAATTAAATACAATACGCTATGGATTGGGTTTTTCGATAAAACCACCATCAATGCACTAAGAAGCGTTAAAGCTGTTAAAAAATACCAAAAATTCATAATTAAGGGGTTAGGAGTTAGGTTTTAGGGTCAGAAAACTTCCACTTCAATTATACCTTTTCCTAAATTTTAATTGTATAATTTTACTACTTTCATTTGAAGTCGAGTAGTAAAAAACTATTAATTATTATCAATTCACTAAAAAACTATACCCAGCCCTCCCTCAAATAACGATTATCCATTTTCTCAACCAATTTATCTTTACCATAAATCACTTGTGAACGGTCTTCAAAAACGGGTACCATTTTGTCATGTTGCAAATAAATGGCTTGTTTTGGACAAGCTTCTTCGCAAAGGCCACAGAAAATACAACGAAGCATATTTATCTCGTAGACGCTTGCATATTTTTCTTCACGGTATAAATGTTCTTCACCTTTTTTACGCTCATCTGCCACCATCGAAATAGCTTCCGCAGGACACGCTACGGCACACAATCCGCAAGCTGTACAACGTTCTGCTCCTTCTTCGTCACGTTTCAGGATATGATGTCCACGAAATACAGGTCCTAAATAACGTTTTTCTTCTGGATAACGAATGGTTACTTTTTTAGAGAAGAAGTGCTTTAAAGTCGTACCCATTCCACCCACGATTGCGGGAAGATAAATACGCTCGGCAAAGGTCATTTCTCCTTGTTCTAAAACTTTTGTTTTATTACTTAATTTCATATTTCTGATTATTAAAACTATGCCGTAGCAAGTTTTTTCTTTTTATACTGCAATTGACTGTAAAGTGCAGTCACAACCAACATCAAAGCAACACCAGCCCAAGAAGCGGCAACCGTAATCCAGTTTGAACCACCTTCATTTACTGTAAATAACATAACTGCACCTGTCAAAACTACATTAAACATTGATAATGGAATTAAACCTGTCCATCCTAAACCCATCAATTGGTCGTAACGAAAACGTGGAAGCGTCCAACGGACCCACATGAATACAAATACGAAGAATAATGCTTTTCCAATTAATGCCCCTACGCCTAAAAGCACAGCGACATTATTTCCGAATTTTTCAAGCATAAAAGTAAACCCTGGATAATCATAACCTCCAAAATACAAAGTTGCCATTACCGCCCCTGAAATGAACATATTGATGTATTCAGAGAATAAATAAAAGCCTAATTTCATCGAAGAATATTCAGTATGATAACCACCAATTAATTCAGTTTCACACTCAGGCAAATCGAAAGGTGTACGGTTACATTCTGCAAAAGCACAAACAATGAAAATCACGAAGCCCAATGGTTGATAAAGGATATTCCAATGTCCACCTTGCTGAACTTCAACGATATTTTTTGTTGAAAGTGAACCCGATAACATTAAAATTGCGATTATTGAAAGTCCCATTGCCAATTCGTAAGAGATGTTCTGAGAAGCCGCACGAATTGCACCAATCAAAGCAAATTTATTATTAGATGCCCAACCACCAATCAAAACGCCATATACACCCAAAGACACAATTCCAAATACCCAGAGAATTCCGATATTTACGTCAATGCCTTGTAAATCAAGCATTAAGCCATTTCCTAAATCCAGAGTATCTCCGAAAGGCACAACCGCCGAAGTCAATAAAGCCGTAAGCATCGATAAACAAGGTCCCGCAATAAAAAGCCATTTATCAGATTGAGCGGGAATAAAATCCTCTTTCATGAACATCTTAACGGCATCCGCAAGAGGTTGCAAAATTCCAAAAGGTCCTGCACGGTCTGGCCCCACACGGTCTTGCATGAAAGCCGCAATGATACGCTCAAAGTAGGTTGAATAAGCCGCAACGCCCAAGGTAATGGCAAAAATAACGCCTACATAAATGGCTTTTGCGGTAAATAATGTTGATGTAATTTCCATAT
>JBBAKY010000115.1:5516-11823 GCA_040403295.1 Arcicella sp. | reverse complement strand
CCAATCCAAGCTATACCCCAAGCGGAGAATCAACGATGAAAATTGTGTCTTTGGAAGAAATGGCGGGGTTGTTTTTGCGGTAATTACTCAAACAAATCCGCCAAAAATCAGTTCTCTGTCAAAGACCTTAAAACCCTCAACTCAATGCCCGAACTCCCCGAAGTAGAAACCTATCGTCGATATTTTGAAGAAACCAGCCTTTATCAACCCATCAACGATGTTTATGTGGAGGATACAAAATTGCTAACTACCGACTACGACACGCTGAATCAGCAATTAAAAAATCATCAATTTATCGGTACAAAACGGGTGGGTAAAAATCTTTTTGTTCAGTTGGATGCTCCTTATTGGCTGCACTTACATTTTGGCATGACGGGCGATTTGGCTTATTTCAAAGATGATGAAGATACACCCCGTTTTGCAAGAATTATTTTTAAGTTTGCCAACGGTTTTAAATTAGGGTTTTTATGTCCAAGAAAATTTGAGCGAATCGGGATTGTGGAGAATGTTGAAGAATATTTATCCCGCAAAAAAATCAATAAAGATGCCTTAGAAATCACCGTAGAGGAATTATCAAAAACGCTCAGTAAAAAGAATGCACCCATAAAATCCGTTTTATTAGACCAATCAACCGTGGCAGGAATTGGCAATTGGATTGTGGATGAAGTGCTTTACCAAGCCAAAATTCATCCAGAGAAAAAAGCCAATCAATTATCCGAAAAGGAAATACTTGAAATCCATAAATCCATGCGATTTGTCATTCAAACCGCTATAGATTCACAGGCAAATTACGACGATTTTCCAGAAAGTTTTCTCATACACGCACGTGGTTGGGGAAGAGCAGGTTTGCAAGACATTAGGGCGGATAAATGTGCAGCGTGTGGTGAGAAAATCAGTATCAGTAAAGTAGGAGGCAGAACGACTTATTTTTGTGCGAATAGACAACGAATATAAAAAAGGAAGGCTTCGTTTTAAACGAAGTCTTCCTTAAAATCTACCAAATAAATCTATCAAACGCCCTTCCATTTAATCGCACAACCCACTGATTTTGTGAGGTTTACGACTACTGGTTTTCCTGCCAAAAGACTATTTACAGCGTCTTCAATATAACGTTTCGTGACGCCATTGGCATCTTGGGTATTATCATCAATTCCACCGATGTATTGCATAATAAACTTGTCTCCTTCACGCTTCACAACGTAGGCAGAAGGCGTACGAGCAGCCCCAAATGCACGGGCAACCGATTGCGTTTCATCTTGTAAATATTCAAATGTATAACCTTTAGACTTGGCTACGGCTTGCATATTCTCGAAAGTATCCTCTTCATAAGCCGCAGGGTCGTTGGGATTTATCGCTAAAACTGGATAACCCTGTGAAGCATATTTTCTGTCCAAAGCCATAATTCTACTCTCATAAGCCTTTGAAAATGGACAATGATTACACGTAAAAACGATGATATAACCTTTCGCAGAACGGTTTTCAGCCATTGAAGTAATGCCACCTGACGTACTTTTTAGTTTGAAATCATTCACTACATCGCCAATTGCATAACCCTTATCAAGAATAGAATCAGCATTATTTTTAAAAGCAAATATAACGGTAAGCCCCATCAGCAATATGCCCACGGAACCTAAAATGTATATTTTTTTCATGATCTTTTTCATTTGAATTATTAAATTTTTACAATTTGTGATTTAGTGAGTTGTGATTTAAAAATTGCGTGGAGAATTTAATCAACAATCACAACTCACTAAATCACAACTAATTCGCTCCCACTGCAGGAGTCATTATTTTTAATTCTTCCAAAAATTTCTCCATATTAGCTTGCCCTTCAAAAAATACTCTTTTCCTCATAGTCAAATTCACCATTAAAGTGGCAGGAATCGTTCCTGACCATTCCTTATCGATTTCGTCAATCCAAGCATTATAATCGGGTTCATCCAATAATACCACTTCTGAATTTATGTTATTTTTTGTAATAAAAGGTTCAACTTTACCTTTTAAATCTTTAGGAAAATCCATACTGACCAACATAAATCGAATTTTCTTCGTGGCAAATTCATGACTCAATCTTTCATAATTGGGTAATTCTTCAATGCAAGGTCGGCACCAAGTTGCCCAAAAATGTACTACCAAAGTTGTATCTGAAACATTATTTATTTGTTTTTGTAAATCCTCAAAATGAATTATACGTACTTTTCGTGACTGGCTAAATATTTGAAATACAGACAAATAAAGCCCAAATATAAATATTAAAGCACTTCGTTTCAAATACATAATTATTGTTCTTGGATTTTAAGAATAAGTCGAGTAAATAAATTAGTAGTAATCAGTTGATGATAAAAATAATTGATAAAATACGCCTTATTTTTGATTACTTCAGCAAACGTAAAAGCCGCCTACGACCTTAAAACGATTTTAATTTAACTTTATTTTCATAACTCATTATTAAACAATAGGTTATGAAGGAATAAAATACCTTTAATTTGAAATAAAAGTAGTCGTTTCTTTTCAGATTTCAAAACAAAAGCTGTACCTTTGCAACCCAAATTAAAATTTCATTCTTAAACATTTACAAATGTACGCAATCGTAGAAATCGCTGGTCAGCAATTTAAAGTTGAGAAAGACCGTTTCCTCTACACCCACCGTTTGGCGGGCGAGGAAGGCGCTGCACTGGTTTTCGATAAGGTTCTTCTTGTCGATAATGACGGGGACATCATAGTAGGTCTCCCAACCGTAGCAGGTGCAACAGTATCAGGTAAAATTTTAGCTCACTTACGTGGAGAGAAAGTTCTGGTATTCAAAAAGAAACGTCGTAAAGGCTATCAAAAGCAAAACGGACACCGTCAAAATTTTACAAAAGTATTAATCGAAGGAATCACATTATAGTTATAAGTTATGAGTTATGAATTATGAGTTATTGAGTGCTATCAGTTTTTGAAAACTTTTCACTCATTACTTTTCACTCATCACTTAAAATATATAACCGATAAAAAAACTTACTAAGAAATGGCACATAAGAAAGGTGCGGGTAGTTCTAAGAACGGCCGTGAGTCCCACAGTAAACGCCTCGGTGTAAAAATATTCGGAGGTCAGCCAGCAATTGCTGGTAATATTATTATTCGTCAAAGAGGAACAGCCCACAATCCTGGGCCTGGTGTTGGTCTTGGAAAAGATCATACTTTATTCGCTTTAATTGACGGAACAGTTCATTTCAAAAAAGGATTTAAAGGACGTTCTTTCGTAGAAATCCTTCCTTTGGGTGGTGCTGTTGTTGCTCCTGCAAAAGCAGTAGTTGTAGCTGAGGCTGCTCCAGTAGTTGCTGAGGTTGTTGCTCCAGTAGCTGAGGTTGTTGAAGAAGCACCAGTGAAAAAAACAAAAAAAGCTAAGAAAGAAGATACTACTGAAGAAGACGCAATCTAATTTGTTGATATTCAATTATGTGTTAAGCATAATAGTAGTATAAAATGAGGAATTAACTCATTATAAGAAACAAAAAATACTCGCTCAGATTTTGGGCGAGTATTTTTGTTTTAAAGGATAATTCACATTCTTACTATTTCACAAGCTCCAATAAGGTGGCATCATGATGATATTTGATTTCACATTTATTATCAAAAAACATAGTAGTGCCTTTTGCTGCATCATAAGTTTCCCATTTTGGTAATCCTGCGTGATTTGGATTGCCCATTTTGGCAAAATTTATCCATGATTGACTCATTTTGTCCGCTAAAATGTATGCTTCTTTTCCGCCACCAGTCATTTCTTCGCAACGAGCAATATTGTTGAACACGAAAGGCAACTCCATACAATGAACTGCTTTGAATTTTCCGTCTAACACGGGCGACTGCCACGAGAATAAATACATATAAGTTGGCGCACCACCACTCAAAGCTGATTTTTGATTCGCTTGAAGAACGGCCCCTGGTCTAAATGAAAAGTCAATATCTAATAAATCAGACGGTTTGGTATCGTTTGGATAAGCTTTTTTGACCGCTTCCAAATAGGCATCAGCTTTTGTATTATACTTCTTTTTAATAACTTCAAGAACTTGCTCTTTGCTATTATTAAAAGTTGCCATGCCCGCAAAAGGCGTAAATTCATTTTTGGTAGTACCTAACATCAAAGGAATATTCTTAGACATTTCAAAAGCTTCATTTGAAAATAATTGATAGGGTAAAACCTCACCATCACGGCTTGGTCCCCAACTTAATCCAAAACCAATGACTGGTTTTCCGTCGGCTTTCATTTTGTCCGCTACTATTTTGAGGGCTTTTTTACCCGCCATACTCAATTTTTCAAAAGGTACTTTCTGAATATCATCCACTTGATTTGGCTGTAAATCCAATGCTTTCAAAACTTCGGCAGCAATTAATTGTGTATCCGTTTTTTCTAACATTGCTGTTCTAAACGAACCACTTTCATTGATTGCTTTATGAAAAAGTCCTTTTGCTGAAGGCATGGCCATCAAAGTATTTACTTTTGCACCGCCACCCGATTGTCCAAAAATCATGACATTATTTGGGTCGCCACCAAAGTTTTCGATATTTGCTTTTACCCATTCCAGAGCCGCCTTCATGTCCAAAATGCTCAAATTTGCCGATTGTTTATATTTTTCATCATAAGCTGATAAATCTAAATAGCCCAAAATATTCAAACGGTGATTGATGGAAACAACTACGACATCACCTTTTTTAGCCAAACTTTCACCATCATACGAAGGCAATTCTTGGGAAGAACCTGCAGTGAAGCCTCCACCGTGAATCCAGAACATTACGGGACGTTTTTTGCCATCGTTGATATTGGGAGTCCAAACGTTCAAACGCATACAATCTTCGTTGGTGAATCCCCAATCGTGATGAAAAATGAATTCACCTTCATCTTGTACACTCGTGGTTGGGTCGAGTAGTGGAGCAACTGGGCCATAAACCAATGAGGCACGCACACCAGACCAAGATTTTGGTTTGGCAGGAGCCATAAAACGAGCTGCTTCTGCGTAGGGAATACCTTTGTACGTAAAGATATTATTGTGAACATACCCACGAACTTTACCCGATTCGGTATTAGTAACCGCCACATTTTCACCCGCTTGTATTTGGGCAAAAGTGGATTTTGATAAACAGCAGAAAGCCGTAACTATGAGTAAAAATGATATTTTTTTCATGATTGTTTTTTGTTAGCTTGTAAGTATGAAAGACATAAGGGTTATATTATTTACTTCTATATTTGGTTACACGACCATCTTTAATTACGCCTTTCCAATTCATTCCAAAACCAAAATCATAGATATTTCCTTGCGAATCTTTATGACATTGCATATCGTACGGTACATCTTCGGCTTGTTTTTCTACAACTGACATATTAGCGGGCATTTGCATCGGTAATAAAGCCGATGGCTCTGATTTACCAGCAATCGTTTCCAAAAGTGCTTGATCTTGTACGCCAAAACTCAACAAAATAGCCGATGATTCTTTCTCAAATTCCGAAAAAATCATGGGATTAATCGTATTTATCGACACAATTACGGGCTTGCCTTTCATGGCTTCTTTCGTATCCAAAACCAATTTCAAATCCGTAATATTTGAAGTTTTTGCCACTTTGTTTTTATAAGAACGGTTCGCCGATTTTTCTAATGGGTCACCTCCTGCAATACTTGTTTCACGGGCATCGGTTGCAGTATAATCACCGTATTGAAGACTTATTGGCACATATCCGTTACCTCCATTTTTTACATCCTCTTTGTCATAACCAATCGTAGCAGTTGGATTTTGAATGAAAACTAAGGCAAAATCAGCATCATTTGGATTTTCGGTAACGTTAAAATATTTTTTAACTAAATCCATATTTACAGGATAATCGGTCGAAGCAGGCGATTCCATTCCCAAGAAATTACGACTTGCGGGCGTAAAACGTTTGGGTACGTAAACCGTTTTTGTTTTGGCAATTGGCAAGGCATTATTTTGGTTTTTCAACAACACAATTGATTTCAATTGAGCCTGATAACCATCTTTCATGTACGCAGGATTACCGACTATTTTCTTCGTTGAAGCTACTTCCAAATAAGGATTTTCAAAAACCCCCACTCTCAAAATATTACGCAACAAACGAACTGCCGATTGTTCCATTCTGGCACGCATTTTTGCTTCTCCCAATTCTTTTACGCCCATTTGATAGGCTTCTAAAATGGGTTTAGCATCATTATTTCCCCCAAATTGATCAACGCCTGCCATCAAAATTTTGTAATGACGTTGGGCAAGGGTTAGATTTTCAACGCCCCAAGATTTTCCGTCTACGAAACTATCCATT
>JBBAKY010000115.1:0-5416 GCA_040403295.1 Arcicella sp. | reverse complement strand
GGCAAGGGTTAGATTTTCAACGCCCCAAGATTTTCCGTCTACGAAACTATCCATTACATTATGGTTGCCCGTAACGCTCCAGTCCGTACACACTACGCCATCGTAAGCGTATTTTGTTCTGAGTAAGTCGTTGATAATGTATTTGTTATAATTATTCGCTACGTTTTCTCCGTTCTTTTTATCTTGATTCCACGAAATTGTATAATAAGGCATAACAGCAGAAGCCATCATTGTTTTGCCCTTCAATTTGAAAGCTCCGCTAATGAAAGGAATCAAATGAGCATCAAAATTATTACCTGGATAAACGGCAAACTTTCCGTTGGCATAATGTGCATCACGCCCAGCTTCGCCTGCACCACCGCCAGGCCAATGTTTCACCATAGCATTTACACTTCCAAAACCCCAACCGTTGGCAATTTCTTTTGTACCCAATGAAGTCTGAAAACCATTACAATACGCTTGTGCCATGGCCGCTGAAAGCAGAGGACTTTCCCCAAAAGTACCATTAAAACGTCCCCAACGTGGTTCTGTAGCAATATCTACTTGCGGAGAAAGAGCAGTGGTAATCCCCAAAGCCCGATATTCTGCCGCTGCAACTTGTCCAAATTTTTCCACTAATGAAGGCTCAAAAGTTGCCGCCATTCCCAAAGAACTTGGCCACATCGAAATCTCTCCACCCGCTGCCGCATCAAATTCTGCACGGGCTTTTGTGCCGTGTCTTGGGTCAGTGCTGTTATTGGCAGGAATTCCCATACCCACACTTTCGCAAAAAGATTGTAATTTGTTATTCCATTGGGCGGCAATTTCGGGCGTTTTTACGGTTGTCAGCAAAACGTGACGAAGGTTGTCATCTTTTAGAAATGTCTTTTGTTGATCGGTTAAATCTGAAGGGTCAGTTTCTCCTTCTTTAAAAGGTTTTCCGTTGTAAGTTCCCGCAAAATACCCTCCCGAACGGGCAGGAAGCGATTGATGCGAAGAATAAAGCATCAAGCCCGCAATTTGTTCAATACTTAATTTTGAAGCTAAATCTTTGGCTCTGACATCAACGGGCAAACGCCAATCTTCGTATTTGTCTATTTTACCATTTTTGTTTAAATCTTTAAAGGCTAAACCGCTGATTGTTAATATTTTAATGGCAGAATTTGGGGAATACCCCAATGTTTGTCCACCTTGATTTTTGATAATATTATTGCCATCAACTTGCGTTTCTGACCATTTTTTTTGTGCAAAAGTGGGTAATAAACCCAAGCACAGAAAACTGGCTAAAATTTGTTTTTTCATGTTTTTTATTGAAATATATTTTGATATTAATTTATAAGGTGTCCTGATAATATTTAATGTAAAGGTAGCAGAATGCCTTATTTTTATTTATTTTCATTTAAGTATTTCATAACTTCTCCATAAAATTTTCGTTTGAAATTAAAACCCTATTCCTGTTTATGCAAAGACTTTTTACTTATTTCCTGATATTTTCGACACTCTGTATTATATTCTCGACAGCTTTCTCTTCTCAGGCTCAGGATAATCAACGGTACATGGCTTTGTCGTTGGTAAATGTCAATTACAGAGACTATCAACTTGAACAAATCCAGAAGGCTTCTGATATTGGGATGAATGCGGTGATAATTACGGTGAGATGGGATGTGATTTATCAATTAAAAGTAAATTCCGCCAATCCATGGGAGCAATATGACTTGCAAATTCAAGCCGCTCGGAGCAAAGGAATGAAAATTTGTCTTCGTGTGTGTATGTACACTTGGTGCAATACAAAAGTAATTGGAGCCGCCGAAGATAATACGGTTGCTTCCTGCGATGGACTTTCAAATGCCGACCGAATGATGGGCTACGATATTACGGGCAAAAATAAAAGACTTCAACAACAAGCTTCGGGCTATAATGGTTGCGATTTAATTGATGATTGCGGACACGTTCTGGTGTATAGTTTCGCCTCAAAACCCTTCCAAGAACGCACTCAAAATTTTGCTCGAATCGTCACCAATCGCTATAAATATTTGTTGGATAATAATGAATTGCTTTACATGAGCGTGGTAACAACGCCTGAGCAAGAATTTGGGTTTCCTTATAAAACCACTAAAGGAACTGACGGAGGTTTTAATGCCCTTTTCGACTTTTCGCCCACGGCAGTTCAAGGTTTTAGGGAATTTTTGAAGGAAAAGTATAAAATTGATTTCAAGAAATTTCAGTTAGCTTGGGGGAATCGAGGCAAGGATTTTAATAGTTTTGATGCCGTCGAACCTACAAATTCAGCGGGTTCGTTTTCCTATGGTGTATTTATTGGTAATGGAAAACATACGCAAGATTGGTATCAATTTAGGCATAATTCATTGAAGAATTTTTCGATAAATTTTGTGAAAGCTGTTAAAGGAATTGATGCACGAATTAAAGTAGTCAATGATTATGGTTCTTTGTTGGAAACACGGATTGGTAATTATGGATTTAAGGATATTGGTGAAGGAACAGACGGTATAAAAGTAAATGATGGCCCTTTGACCGACCATCGAATGGTCACGGATATGTGCCGAACCAATATGCCTAACAAGTGGATTATGAATGAAGCCGAAGGACCGTACGCAACCCAAGACCAGTTTGAAGAATGTTATACGCACGGGGCAAAATTGATGAGTGCTTTCAATTATAATTTGGAAGACGGTATTCAGCGAAAAATGCTCGTGGAGGTAGTGAACAAATACATAAAAGGCTCAAATGGTATTATGAAACCCATTGAAACTTGTGGGTCAGCCCTTTATAGCGTGGATGATATGCTTACGAATGATGGTTGCAATACATCAGACCGAACCAATGTAGCTAATAATTGTAAACTCTATAAAAATTGGCGAAGTGTATTTGATGGCAATGGCAACAAACCCGTGCGAATGTTTCTGAATGAAGAATACACGACCGATATTCGCTATAATCAACCCTTGACTGACTATTCAACTTGTGGTTCAATTCCCAATTTTAAGGATACTTATAATAGTGATTGTCAAAAATTACAAACCTTGCCCAATGCGATTGAATCCTATCGTGGAGGTTTGGAAAGTGTTGATTGTCAGGAAATTACGGGTTGGGCATTGGATAGTAAAAATTTAGAAAATATTCTGACGGTTGATATTTACATAGATGATATTAAAATTGGAACGACCCAAGCAAATTTGGGAAATCGCCCAGATTTAGTAACGACTTATCAAGATTCAAAAGCTTATTTTCGCTCTTTTAGGTATGTTTTACCCGATTCTGCTTGGTTTAAAAGTAGTCTTCGACATAAGATTCTGGTAAGATTTGGCGATACTAATAAGACTTTACAACCTTCAACCGAAAACGAAAAAACGTTGCGTTGTTCTGGGGTTGGTTCGGGGATTTGTGGAACTAAATTTAGATTGGGTATTTCACCCGATTCATTGGCAAACGTTTTTCCGACAGGGGCAGAATATGAAGTTTCGGTAAGTTCAAATCTGAAATGGAAAGTTGACAAATCGGCTAATTGGCTAACTGTTAGCGCTGACACGGGTTCTTTAGATAAAACATTTCGATTAAAAATAGTAGCTTCTTCCGAAAAAGATACTCGCACAGGAAAAGTTACAGTAACGGGCGAAGGCATCACAAAAACCATATTCATTACCCAAAAAGGAGTAGGGGAGAATTGTGCCGATTGCAGTAATGATCCAATCATAACCAATCCGATTGACCCCATAAAAGGTCCAATGGCATCTTTATCTTACCGTGGATTAGTTGAAAAAGCCAATTGTTGTTCCGTGAAAGGTTGGGCGTTTAATGCTGATAATTTCGATGATATTCTGACGGTAGATTTTTATTTGGATAAGCAAAAAATAGGTTTTATGCAAGCTAACCGAGGCTATCGCTTTGATTTGGTCAATACTTTAGGAACAGAAAAATTATTTTATAAAGCCTTTTGTTTTGATATTCCTGCCAGTGCATGGGCCTTGTATAAAGATGGGAAATCCAGAAGGTTGACGGTCAGGTATGGAAATACAATTACTCCATTGGCGGAAACTGAAACGTTTGTGTTGAGTTGCCAAGAAAAACAAATTTGTCAAGAATCAGATTTGTGCATCAATCAAAATGATTACGATAAAGAAATAACCCTTTACCCAAATCCGAATAATGGAAAATTTAAGGCAGAAATATATTCCACGGCTGACCAGCCAAGTATTTTTAGATTTGTAAATCCCAACGGACAGATTTTAAAGACTGAAAATGTCTACCTAAATCAAGGATTAAACCGTATTGATGTAGATATTTCATCCTTTCAAAATGGCGCATTTTTAGTATCAATCGAAATGGAAAATGGGCGGAAATTGCTTGGAAAGGTGGTGAAGAGAGAATGAGAATTTTCTTTACAATTTTGTAATAGTCCGTTCATAATGTATTGATATGTTGGTGGTAATTTTGAAACAAAAACATGAAACAACACCGTGCAATTTTTCAACAAAACAGTTGGAGAGATTTTCAGAACAAACGAAACGTGAATCGTAAAAATGTCAATAATCACAAATCAAACGAAAGTACAAATCCAGAATTTGATAGAGTTTCTTTCGATTGGATAAATTAAAAAAGCCGTCCCAATAACAAATGAGACGGCTTTTTTGTGCAAAATGGCCTATACTTTTTTCTTATACAAAGGAACCGTACTACAAGGTTCTCCAAACATCAAAGACTGCACAAAAGGCTGCAAAATTCGAGTGATTTCTACGTAAGCTGCCGCAGGCACAGGTACTTTTGAACAACCCTTCACCACAACTCTCGCTCCCTGATATTCAGCTGGATTGACTTTACGAAGCGCATCGTAAAATAGTTTATTTTCCAATTCTTCTAAATTTCCCAAAACAACGGTATTAGCAAAAGGCTGTAATTTTAAAGTCAAAAGCATATATGCCCACGTGGGAATAATAACATCTTCCGAACAAATAATTGCCACATTTTTCCCTGCGTATGGACTCCAATCATGGTTTTTGAGGAATTCTCTGAAATCTTTTTCCTTCAAAATCATTCCCATAAACAAATTGTCTTTGAGGTCATAAACTACTCTTTCACCTTGGTCATAAAGGTCTTCCAAGTCAAAAGTAACGAGTCCACTGTTGATTACTTTATTGACGATTAATTCTTCTTCCATTTTAACTTAATTAATTTATACCCAAATTCCCTTCTCCCTTTCTCCGTTATTCCCTTTCTACTTTCTTAGCCTGTGTTCCCACAAAGTCTTTCAAATAAAAAGGCTCGAAAGTCACTACGTTTTCAAATAACGATTTTTCAAAAGAATTGGTTGCCAATAACCCAACCGTTTTGGCGGAAGGATGAATTTCTGTATTTAAGAAAACCGCATTTTTATGGTTAATTTCTGCTCGACATTTTGCCGCACCATCACCAAAAAATACGA
>JBBAKY010000114.1:0-11840 GCA_040403295.1 Arcicella sp. | reverse complement strand
ACTAAACAAATGGCTTTGATATTTCAATTTACCAATATTTCTTTATCTATTTTCTATAAATCCATAAAAAAATGTTTTCTGAATTTACAAATGACTTACTTTTGTGTCGAAGAATAAACATATTTCATTAAAAATAAATTCAATTTCAATTATGTCAAAAATAACTGTTGTAGGTGCAGGGGCTGTTGGAGCTACTACTGCCGATAATATTGTAAGAAAAGAATTAGCTGACGAAGTAGTAATCCTTGATATTAAAGAAGGTTTTGCCGAAGGAAAAGCCTTGGATATGTTCCAAACTGCTGCTATTTTAGGTTGGGATACCACTTTTACGGGTGTAACAAATGATTATTCAAAAACGGCAAATTCAGACGTAGTTGTGATTACTTCTGGTCTTCCACGTAAACCAGGTATGACTCGTGAAGAGCTTATCGGGGTAAATGCTGGTATCGTGAAAAGTGTTGTTGAAAATATCTTAAAATATTCTCCTGATGCTATTTTTGTGATTGTTTCTAATCCAATGGATACAATGACTTATTTAGCGTTGAAAGCTTCTGGATTACCTAAAAACCGCATTATCGGTATGGGTGGTGCTTTAGATTCAGCTCGTTTTAAATGTTATTTATCATTAGCGATGAATGTTTCTCCAAACGATTTACACGCAACTGTAATTGGTGGACACGGAGATACGACGATGATTCCTTTGACTCGTTTAGCTACTTGGAATGGTACACCTGTTACTAATTATGCAGATGCTGATACGTTGAAAAAAGTTGCGGCTGATACAATGGTTGGTGGGGCAACATTAACTGGTTTATTGGGAACTTCTGCTTGGTATGCTCCAGGTGCAGCAACAATGGCAGTAGTTGAATCAATTATCCGTGATGAGAAAAGAGTAATTCCTTGTTCGGTATTATTAGAAGGCGAATATGGTCAATCTGATATTTGTATGGGCGTTCCAGTTGTTTTAGGAAGAACTGGTTGGGAAAAAATTATTGATTATAAATTGAACGAAGAAGAGCAAGCACTTTTTGCAAAATCTGCGGATGCGGTTAGAAACATGAATAGTGTTCTTTCGACTTTATCTTTGTAGGTATTTGTGATTGAGTACATTGTTTAATAATTTTCACCCTAAAATCTTTGATTGGGGAACTTCCCGAAAGTTTTAAACTTTCGGGAAGTTGAAATAACTAATTAAATAGTGTATTGAGTAATTTGTGAGTTTCGTACTGCAAAAATCACAACTCACAAATCACTAAATCACAAATAAACTATTGTGCCGCTTCTACCTTAGTTACAAAATACTCTGTATCACCCATCCAAGAAAATTTCATGTAACGTTGTTCGTAATGAAGTTTTACTCGTTTTCCAGTTGTCATTGCATCCTCAATATCTTTCGATAATTTTTCATCACCACCTGCGATCGTGAATTGCCATAAATTATTCGACATATTACCGACTTGTCCTTGCGCTCCAACGTTTAATTCTCCTTCATGGGTTTTGAAGACATATCCTTTCTTCGATAATTTAGAAACAACACCCGCTCTATCTCCTTCAGAATAAGCCATTTGGGTTGATAAAAATGCCAAAGCCACTCCTATTAAGGCAATAACCAGAAGTCCGATAAATAATTTTCTAAAAAAACCCATTGTTGAATGTTTTACTGAATTTAGTTGGTCGTTGAAAGCCATTGTTTTTGTTTTTATTTGAGAAATATCTATCTATAATTCAATCGATTTGCTTTCCAAGAACTTTCCTGCAAAGCCACGCCAACCGTTGATGCGGACGAATTTACCATTTTTTTATGGTTTAGTAAATAGCTTGCTAAAACTGCCGCAACTATTTCCTCCTCTTTATTTTCCATTTCATCCAATTTTTCAGGCGTAAAATAAAGTCCAATAAATCGGGTATCGAAATTTCCCGAAAGAAAAGCCTCATGTTTCATTACGAATTTACAGAATTGCAAAGTTGTTTCGATACCCGAGATTTTAAATTCATCAATGGCCCGAATCATTTTATCAATTGCCTCATTTCGGTCTTTTCCGTAAGTAATTAATTTGGCAATCATCGGGTCATAATAGATCGGAATGTCCATACCTTGCTCAAAACCATCATCTACTCGAACGCCATTGCCTTGCGGACGCACGTAGGTATCAAGTGTTCCGACATCGGGCAAGAAGTTATTACGTGGATCTTCGGCACAAACCCGAATTTCCATGGCATGGCCATTAATTTTTAAATCTTCTTGTTTGAAAGAAAGCGGTTTCCCTTCGGCAATCCAAATCATTTCTTTTACTAAATCTACACCCGTAATTTGCTCAGTAACAGGATGTTCTACTTGCAGACGAGTGTTCATTTCTAAGAAAAAGAAATCTAAATTTTCGTCCACAATAAACTCAACCGTTCCTGCTCCGTAATAATTACAAGCCTTTGCCACCATTACAGCACATTGCCCCATGGCTTCCCGAATTTCGGGTGTTAGTACGGCCGAAGGAGCTTCTTCTACCACTTTTTGGTGTCGTCTTTGAATAGAACATTCTCTTTCAAAAAGATGAACAACGTTGCCGTGTTTATCGCCAAGTACTTGAATTTCAATGTGTTTTGGTGCCGTAATATATTTTTCAATGAAAACCGCACCATTGCCAAATGACGTAATTGCTTCAGAAACGGCTCTGTCCATCTGTTCATCAAAATCTGCTTCGTTTTCTACTACTCGCATCCCTTTTCCACCACCACCGGCGGAGGCTTTAATCAACACGGGATACCCAATTTCTTTAGATTTCTGCTTGGCTTCTACTCTATCCGTCACGGCATCGGGCGTGCCTGGCACCATGGGAATATTATATTTGGCAACGGTATGTTTGGAAGTTAATTTGTCCCCCATCAACTCAATACTCTCTGGCGAAGGTCCAATAAAAATCAATCCTGCCTCCGATACTTTTCTCGAAAAATTAGCATTTTCAGATAAAAAGCCGTAACCTGGATGAATGGCATCTACGTCTAAATCTTTACAAATCTGAATAATTTTATCGCCCAAAAGGTACGATTGATTGGAAGGCGGAGGTCCCACACAAACGGCTTCATCGGCAAAACGCACATGGGGCGAATTTCTATCAGCCTCCGAAAATATGGCAACGGTTTGAATCCCCATTTCACGAGCGGTACGCATTACACGCAAGGAAATTTCACCACGATTGGCGATGAGGATTTTGTTAATCTTTTGCATAAGTTTTTATATAATTCTTTTGTTTTGTTTCATTAGTTTATTCCTCCTCAAAATCCCTCCGCCCAAATAAGGCCCTGAAAGTTTCAGACATCGCAATTAAATCATGCACTTTATTTTTGGCCAGTTTCATTATTCTTACTTCTTGACTGGCTTGAATTCTTTGATCAAAATTATTCCAAAGGGCAATCATGTCATTCATATTTTCGGAAAAATGCTCAACGACATACCTTTCAAATCGAGTTCTTTCACCTTCTGTTAAAAATAGAACAACATGAAAATTTTCTTCCACAAAAAACCAAATTAATTGACTTCTTGAAAAATCTTTAATCATGGCATTATTATCTACCAAAAAGTCAATGATATCAACTTCTTCATCGGCGAACGAAACACTGTGTAAATTTGTCATAACGAGATTGCATTCTTTGCTGTGATACAGTTTAAAAATTAATCAAAAATCGTACTCTAAATGGTATTTCATTAACAATATAGCAAACCTAAATCATAATTTAAAACGATATTTAAAAGTTCTTGAAATATTACCATAAAACTTAAAACAATTGGGTTAATAAACTTGATTTAATACAAAGTCTCTGACATTTTGTATATAATGAAATAATATTTTAACTTTGTGAATATTTCAAGTTAAATACAGGATTAAAACCCAAAGTATATAACATTACTAAGATTTCAAATCCCTATCTCCGATAATTTTGAGGTTTTAAATTCTAAATTTTTGTAAAATCATAATCATAAAATAAAGTGGATATTTTCGATAAAGTTGGTAAAGGTCTTGGACCCATCGGAGCCCATGCTCACTATTCTCATCACTATTTTACCTTCCCAATGCTCACGGGGGAAATAGGCCCAAGAATGACCTTCATGGGTAAAGAAATGTTAAACTGGTCATTGAACAATTATTTGGGTTTGGCAAACCATCCTGAAGTTCGTGAATCAGATGCACAAGCAACTGCACAGTACGGATTGGCGGCACCTATGGGAGCAAGAATGATGTCGGGTAATTCTTTATTACACGAAGAGTTTGAGGCTCAATTAGCTGAATTCGTAGGGAAGGAAGATTCGTTTCTTTTGAATTTTGGATACCAAGGCGTTATGTCCGTTATCGAATGTATGTGCGATAGAAATGACATTATCGTTTATGATGCCGAAGCGCATGCTTGTTTGATTGACGGGATTCGTTTGCACAAAGCCAAAATGGGCGATTATTACAAATACAATCATAACGACATGGGTTCGTTGCGTAAGAATTTGGAACGTGCTACTAAAAAAGTTGCTGAAACGGGTGGAGGTATTTTAGTCATTACCGAAGGCGTTTTTGGAATGTCTGGAAAAGTTGGTTCATTGGATGAAATCGTAAAAATGAAAGAAGATTTCAATTTCCGTATTCTTTGTGATGATGCCCACGGATTTGGAACCATGGGAGACACAGGGGCAGGTGTTCCTGAAATGTTAAACTGTATGGATGGGATTGATTTGTATTTCTCAACCTTTGCCAAGTCAATGGCTTCAATTGGTGCTTTCATAGCCGCTGATAAAGATATTGTCATGTATTTGAAATATAATATGCGTTCGCAGATTTATGCGAAGGCTTTACCAATGCCTTTTGTGGTAGGCGGCATGAAACGTTTGGAGTTAATCAAAAAGCATCCAGAGTTTCGTGAAAAATTGTGGGAGAATGTTCGTGCCTTGCAACAAGGTTTAAGAGAAAGAGGTTTTGATATTGGAGAAACTACTTCGCCAGTAACGCCAGTTTTCTTGCACGGTGATTATGAATTGACTCACGTAGTTGGTTTAGTACAGGATTTGAGAGAAAATATGGGCGTGTTTTGTTCAATCGTAACTTACCCAGTTGTACCTAAGGGACAAATCATGTTGAGAATCATTCCAACAGCCTCACACACGCTTGAAGACGTTGAATATACAATGAATTGTTTCAAAATTGTACAGGATAAATTAACAGGTGGTGTTTATCGTCAAATAGCCGAGAAATTCATCGAAGAACAGACAAAACAGCTTGAATTAGTCTAATTTCCATGTTTTTTTAAAGTTTTTGTTGATTTTTTATAATTTGGATTTGGAAGATGTAATAAAATAGCTATATTTCGACCAGAAAGATACGCTACGGCGTATTTTAAGGCTTTTTTCAACTATTTATCCATCCTAAATCCAAGTTTCCATTATGAACAGATTTGCAGAAGTGAAAGATTTAATTATGTCATTAGAAGGAGATTTTGACAAGTTTTATGACAAAAAAAATCAAGCAGCCGGTACTCGTGTAAGAGGCGGAATGCAACAATTGAAGACACTTGCTCAGGACATTCGTACTCAAGTACAAGAAATGAAAAATAGTGAGGAGAAATAAAATTTTCGATTTACTATCCGTAAAAAAGGCTCAGAATTTATCTGAGCCTTTTTTGTTGGATTAAGAAAATACATCATTATTTTTTGACAACTTTTACTTCAATTCTGCGGTTTTTAGCTTTTCCTTCTTCAGTAGCGTTACTTGCCACGGGATTAGAAGAACCTTTTCCAGTGAAATCAATTCTTAAGTCTTTAATGCCATTGGCCATCAATAAATTCTTTACGACAAAAGCACGTTTCAAAGACAGTCTTCTATTTTGAAGAGAATCTCCTGTGTTGTCAGTATAAGCCGTAAGTTTAACTTGAACACGAGGATAAGCAGCCATAATTTTGGCTAAATCCTGAATGGTTTTATCCGAACCTACTACTAAATTTGGCGTATTTGATTCAAAATTCAAGTTATCAAAGGTAAAAGATTGGTTAACTTTCGCCGATGAATCCGTTAAATACTTGGCAAATTTATAATTGAAAGTTCCTTCCGCTAAATCTAATTTCTGACCATTAGGTAAATTAACTCCCATCGTTTTGGTAGTAGATGTGGCAGGCAAAGCCGTTGAATCTACTTTTGCAGTAGCCGTATCTTGTGGAAGGTTAGTGGTATCAATTTGAGCATTTGTTACTTGCTCAGTTTGAGACGTATCCGTTTCAATCGTTGAATTACTACTCAACTTACTCCAATCATACGTAGCAGCGAAATATCCAATTCCTCCCAGAGCAACGGCAATTAGAACTGTAGGCAATAACCATTTGGGTACGGTCATGCTGGCACTTTGTTCGCTATCATAATCTTTATCAGAATAAGTAACGGGTCTATTTTCAACGGGTTTCTTGGGCGTAATTGTTTGGGTAGTATTAGATTTAATTGTTCCTGTGGCAAATTGAACAGGCTTTATCTCCTCACTCATGAAAGTTGCCAATCCCAAAACATCGATCATTTTGGGTTGTAAACTTTCAGGTGTTTCATCCAAAAGAATACTTCTTTGGTCTAAAATTACATTCGCTAAACCCGTTTTGTCTAATCCTTGAGAAGAAACTAAGCTACCCAATTTATCCACCACTAAAGGAGCAACTACCGACAATAGAGCGGTGGCGGATGAATTTCTGACCCCCGCAAACTGCGAAATCATGGTAGCAATTGAGCTTTTTTTGTCGGGTAAAAGCATACTTACAACACTATTACCTTTTTCGACAAACCCCGCAAAACTTTCTTTATTTTTTAATAAGTCATCTAATTTTTCAATAATACTACCATTGGCACTTGCTTTTTTAACCACATTCATCAACGTGGTTGCTCCAGCTTCATTAGAAGCTCTTTTCATCAACCCTCCAACAAACGTTGGTACTAAACCTTCAAGAGCGATTTTTACTTTATCTTCTTTCTCTCCTATTAGTATTGCTGCCTTGCTTGCAACTTCACTTACTAATAATTCTCTTAATTCTTCAAATAAATTCATGTTCAATTTTTTTTAACAGATTCTGAAACAAAATTACAATCAATTCCTTTAATATCGGTCAATAAAATAGTTTCAATAAAAAATCACTGGTTAAATTTCTGATTAAAAAGTTATATTTTACAAACCAGATACTAATTTTGTGGTATATTTCTGCTTAAACACAGATTTAATAAAATATGAAAAAAATATTATTTATTGACCGTGACGGTACTATTATTGTCGAGCCACCCATTGATTTTCAAGTTGATTCGCTTGAAAAACTTTCCTTCCTTCCAAAAGCAATTTCTAATCTTCGCAAAATAGCTGAAGAAGCTAATTTTGAATTCGTTATGGTAACAAACCAAGATGGATTAGGCACAGTTTCATTTCCAGAAGAAACATTTTGGTTGCCTCAAAATAAGATGATGGAAATATTGGAAGGTGAAAACATTCACTTTGCTGACATTCACATTGACCGTACTTTTGAACATGAAAATGCGCCAACTCGTAAACCCAAAACGGGAATGTTGGAAAAATATTTTGATGAAACGCAATATGATTTAAAAAACTCGTTTGTATTGGGCGATAGACTGACCGATGTACAATTGGCGATAAATTTGGGTTCAAAAGCCATTTATTTGGGCGAAAAACCATTCGAGAACCAGGAACAAGAATCGGCAACTGCTTTGATATCAAATAATTGGGATGAAATCTATCAGTTTATCCGTCTGCCTGAACGTAAAGCCAAAGTTGAAAGAATTACGAAGGAAACCAAAATTTGGGTAGAATTAAATTTAGACGGAAAAGGACAGTCTAAAATTGAAACGGGTTTGGGTTTTTTCGATCACATGCTTGATCAATTAGCCAAACATTCGGGGGCAGATTTGATTGTAAAAGTTGAGGGAGATTTGCATATTGATGAGCATCATACCATCGAAGATACGGCTCTGGCGTTGGGTGAGGCATATTTAACAGCTCTCGGAGACAAAAAAGGCATTGCCAGATACGGATTTAACATTCTCCCAATGGATGAAGCATTAGTTCACGCAGCGATTGATTTTTCGGGCAGAAATTGGATGGTTTGGGATGCAAAATTCAGTCGTGAAAAAATTGGCGAAATGCCGACAGAAATGTTTTTCCACTTCTTTAAATCTTTTACAGATACTGCCAAATGTAACTTAAATATTAAAGCAGAAGCTGATAATGAGCATCATAAAATTGAAGCTATTTTTAAAGCATTTGCCAAAGCAATAAAAATGGCAACCAAAAGAGAGATAAAAGATTTAGATATTTTGCCTTCAACAAAAGGAGTATTATAAAATTTTAGAAGGTAATTTTCTATGTTTAATATTCAATTAATTAGCAAACAGATAACTTACATCTGTTCTTTTTTATTTAAAAATTGAGCATTGAAAATTACCATTATTTACTACGAAGAATGGTCAGCCACAATCACCCATTGACCTTTCATTTTACGCCAAATCAATGTATAATGTCCTCTTACATCGCCTTTTTCTGGGCGAGTTAAATGCCATTTCCCCACCACAAAACAGGCATCTTTAGCCATAAAATTAACCTTAATGATATCAAACTTCAACGTTCCCATCGTTGATTTATCAGGATAATTTTTCTTGTATCTCGCTAACGTGGATTTATATCCGTAGGTAACTCCAGACTTCCCAATGTACATCAGTGAGTCCGATTCCCAGTATCCGTACATAAAATCATTAACATTTCCGTCATTCCAAGCCTTTGTTTGCCGGTCTAAAATACTGAGTATTTGTTGTTTATCACTACTGGTTTGGGCGCTGACAACCAAAGAACAAAAGGAGAATAATAAAAGTAGGAGTTTTTTCATGGGTTATTTTTGCGTAAATTTGAGTTACGTTTTAACAATAATATATATGAAATTGAAAGATTATTTTGAAAAATATAAAGATTATTATTTAGTTGATGGTCTTATGTACTTGTCGTTTATTTTAGTCTTAGTATTTCTATTTATCTTTTTTAGCTGATGGTTTGGTTTGTGATGAACTTAAAGTCGGGAACAACTACACCCGCAAAGAAAAATAAAATTAAGGCTTTAATTTCAAAGTTGCCTGATTGTGAATTGATATTTACCGAATACGTAGGTCATGCCACAGAAATTGCCCAAAAAGCAGTTGCTGAAGGTATTCAAAAAGTGGTAGCCATTGGGGGAGATGGAACGGTAAATGAAGTTGGAAAAGGGTTAATTGGTTCTGAAACTGCTTTGGGAATCATCCCAATTGGTTCTGGAAATGGTTTGGCTCGTCATTTAAAAATTCCGTTGAAAACAGAAAAAGCCATTCAATTTGCCATAAATCAACCATTTTCTAATATTGACGTATGCTTTTTGAATGAAATTCCATTTTTCTGTACCGCTGGTGTGGGTTTTGATGCGGAAGTGGCCAATGAATTTGCGAAACATCAATCCAGAGGGCTGAAAACCTACGCAAAAATAGCGTTAAAATCATTCCGAAGTTTCAAACCAGAAAGTTATCATTTTGATAATCAGGAAGATAAAACTGCTTTTGCCATCACATTCGCAAATGCCACGCAATACGGAAATAATGCCCTGATTTCACCAAAATCAAAAATTGATGATGGACTAATTGAGATGGTTGTGTTGAAACCATTTCCTTTTGGCGCAGCTCCCATTATTGGCGTACGACTTTTTCGAGGAACTTTGCCCAATTCAAGATATATTGAAATGCAATCGGCAGAAGAATTTTCATTAAAGTCAGCGAAAGAATTTTTGATACATTACGACGGCGAGCCTTTGCAATTGAATACAAATGAAATCAACGTTACTATCAAAAAACAATCATTAAAAGTAATTGGCAATGTCTAAAAATAAAAAAATACCCGTTGGAGTAGTTTATTCAACCAATCAAGACTTTGAATATTCGTTTGATAATGAGGAGGTTGCTGAAACATTACCTCCTGAAAAACAAAAATTAAAGATACAGTTAGATAAAAAATCTCGTGCGGGAAAGCAAGTAACATTGATTACTGGATTTGTTGGAAGTGAAGTTGATTTAGAAAATTTATCCAAAAAACTCAAAAATCTTTGTGGATGCGGTGGTTCAGTAAAAGATGGAGAAATTTTAATTCAAGGGGATGTTCGTGAAAAGGTATTGACTTGGTTAATTGCCCAAAGTTACAAAGCGGTAAAGGTTGGAGGATAAAATATAAATTCCACTGTTTTAACATTGATAATATGCCCAAATTATACTGGATTACAAATCTTCGGGTTTTAGCAACCATCATTGTTGTAGTAATTCACACTTCGGGTGGAATGCTTTTTCATTATAAAACAATTCCGCATAGTTGGTGGTGGATTGGCAATATCATCAGTAGCTTTGGGCGATTTTCAGTACCCGTTTTTGTGATGATTTCTGGAGCATTGTTGTTAGGAAGGGAAATTGAATTATTTCCATTTCTGCAAAAAAGATTTTTGCGAGTATGGGTTCCTTTTACAATTTGGGTAATTATTTATGTAGTTTATCACAATATTTTTGAACGAAATCTCCATTCTTTTCAGAAAGCATTCCTTGATTATTTGACCATGGGCGGTGGTTTATACGGTCATTTGTGGTTCGTTTACATGATTTTAGGGCTTTATTTATTGACCCCTTTTGTCAATCATTTCTTATTAAAAGCCACCAACCAAGAGGTCAACTTTTTTCTTCTTTTATGCTTTATCAGTTGTTCAGTATTTCCCTTAATCAACAAATTTTGGGGTATAAATATCAAATTAGATTTACAGAATTTTGGCGGATATTTGGGCTATTTTGTGGCTGGATACGTTCTAAAAAACAGAGAATTTAACTGGAATAAATGGATTTATGTAGCTGTCTTTTTGATTGGTTTTGGCATTGCTATTTTTGGAAATTACTGGCTCATCATTCCACAGGGCAAATTAGATGACTATTTTTATCAATATCTTACGCCCAATATTATTCTGATGTCGCTTTCAATTTTTCTATTTTTTAAGGAAATATTGAATAAAGCATTTTCTCCTTCAATCATGGATAATTTGGACAAAGCGAGTTTTGGAATTTACCTTTCTCATTACTTAATAATTACCATTCTTTCCCACAAATTTAGCATAAATTGGCGGTGGAATCCGCCCATAATTGGCATTTTTGCGCACGCTGGCTTAACACTTATAATTTCTTACGTCCTAATTTGGGCATTAAGTAAATTGCCAAAAAGTCATTGGATAACGGGATAAATTTTAAGATGATAGAATAATCGGATGCTTTATCGACAGGTTAGAAACCTGTGCTACTTTACTTCGTTTTATCCAAGGCCATTCTCACGGCTAAACCCGTCAAAACACTCGCCATAAACCATTTTTGAACCTTTACCCAGAAAGGATTTTTAGCGAACCAAAGTGACATTTGTGCCGCAGAAAGTACAATCAGGAAATTTACCGAGAAACTTACGCACATTTGGGTAATGCCCAATTGTATGCTTTGCCAAAATATATTCCCGTATTCTGGCTTGATAAACTGCGGGAAAAATGAGAGATAAAAAACGGCAATTTTAGGATTCAAAATACTCGTTAGAAAGCCCATGCTGAATAATTTTGCCGGTTTATCTTCTTTCAAATCGGTTCTGGCTTCAAATATTCCCTGATTTTTGGGATTCACCGCTTGAAAAGCCAAATACAATAAATAGAATACGCCAAGAAATTTTAAGGTCGTGTAAGCAAAGGGAATGGCAAAAAGCACCGCCGTTAATCCCACGGAAACCATCGTTACATGGAAAGTAAATCC
>JBBAKY010000113.1:0-11840 GCA_040403295.1 Arcicella sp. | reverse complement strand
AATGATTTAACTATACTATTACACCCAATTTTTTGACATTTGGCTGTATATGTACCCGATTCGGTTATTCGTAATGATTGGTTATTGACTTGAACAATCCCATCTTTTTCCCATTGGTATGAACCTCCAATTTGATTTACATTTATAATACTTGTCAAAGAAGACCCTTTACAGATAAAAGCATCATCTATTTCTTTTCCAACTATATTTTTTACAGAAATAATCATTTGTTCTCCGTTTGTTACAAGATTGATACTTAGGTTACTTGTAATAGCAGGAGTTGCACTCATAATCTTTAACTTATAATTAGTTCCAGCAGAAAGATATGTTGGAAATGAAACAGTTATAGGACTAACCATTCCTTGCCCAATCTGAGTTTGAAAACTAAAACTTCCAGAAGAATTTGATAAATAAACCCTAAAAACAGTCCCCGCAGGCAAATCAGTAGTAAAAGGAACGGCTAATGAACCACTTGGGCAAAATGAAGTAGTCCCTAAACTGCCAAGTGTAATTGTTTGAGAAAATGAGGTGTTAAAAACAAAAGATAAAAGGGCAGAAAAGAAAAGTGAAAGGTAGATTTTTTTCATTGATGGTAAAATTATTAATTGTGGAGATTGTGAATTAATAACTAAGATAATCAGATGATTTTAAAAAACAAAAAGTCAGTCTTGGGAAAGACTGACTTCGTTAACTTTAGTGGAAAACCTCAATTTGCCAACTTACTATTTTTATATCCATAAGAGAAATAAATCGCTAAACCAATCGCTAACCATACCAAGAAAATTGTCCAATTCATCACGCCTAATTCGGTCATTAAATAAAGATTGGTCAAGATTCCTAAGACGGGTAAAATGGAAAATTTGTGTTGATAAGCTAATACTGATAAGATTGCCCAAACCAACCAAAAGACAGCTAAAAGAGGTTTTAAAGCTATTTCGGAAGTAAAATCATTAGCGTAAATTGCATAACTGAATGTAATAATCAATAGTCCACCCACTAAATACTGCCCATTCAAATAAGGGATTTTAAACTTTGCATCTTTCGATAAACCTTTATAGTCCAAGTATAAAACGCCGCCACAAACCACAATAAAGGCAAAGAACGTTCCTACACTTGTTAAGTCTGCCACCAAACCCATATCCAAAAACATCGAAGGAATAGCTACTAAAAAACCCGTAACAATCGTTGAAAAACTTGGCGTTTTGAATTTCGGATGAATTTTAGAAAAACGTTTCCAAAGCAATCCATCACGACTCATTGACATCCAAATTCTGGGCTGTCCCATCTGATAAACCAACAAAGCACTCGTAATGGCAACCACCGCAGAAACCGAAATAACCCCCGCTACAAAATCAAGATTTACTTTTTGGAAAACGTATGCCAAAGGGTCATCTACTTTGAGTTCAGTATAATTAACCATGCCTGTCAAAACCAGCGTAATCATCACGTATAAAACCGCACAAATCACCAAGCAATAAATCATCGCACGGGGCAAATCTCTTTGTGGATTTTTACATTCCTCCGCCATTGTGGAGATAGAATCAAAACCAATGAATGCGAAAAATACTAAAGCAACTCCTTTCAAAACACCCTTTGAACCATTGGGCGCAAATGGAGTCCAATTATCAGGTTTAACATAAAATGCCCCTACACAAATAACCAGTAAGATAACGGCTAATTTTAGAGCTACTAAGAAGTTACTTACATTTCGAGACTCTTTCACACCCACATAAACTAATGCTGTTACTAACATCGTAATTACGCCCGCAGGTAAATCAATCAAAAAATGGATGCTCCCAATCACAGGAGCGTTGATATATGCCTGAGCCGCTGCAATATCGCCCCCAACCAGTTTTTCAGTCTGACTTAATAAAAACGCTCGATGAGCAGTTCCGTAATCAAAAGTTAAAAAATCTGGAAAAATTATCCCGAATCCTCGGAGCATAGAAACAAAATATTCCGACCAAGAAATGGCTACTACCATATTGGAAACGGCATATTCTAAGATTAATGCCCAACCAATAACCCAAGCGAAAATTTCCCCAAATGATACGTATCCATAGGTATAGGCACTCCCCGAAACGGGTACCATTGAAGCAAATTGTGCGTAGCAAAGTGCGGTGAAAACACAGGCAATCGATACAAAAAGAAAAAGTAACGTAACGGCAGGACCACCGTCAAAACTGGCACGTCCGATGGTACTAAAGATTCCTGCCCCAATAATTGCGGCAATACCAAATGAAGTTAAGTCTCGGACTCCTAAAATTTTATTTAGCCCAGACTCACCGTGTGCGTCCTCGCTTTGTTTTAAAACATTGGAAATGGATTTTCGTCTAAAAATAGATTTTTCTGGCATTTAGTTTGATGGATTATTTAGCTTTGAGCCGTGAGCGATGAGCTTGGAGCGATGAGTCGTGGATGATGAGTTTTAGAATTTCTCAATGCTCACGGCTCAAAGCTCAAAGCTGATAGCTAATTTACTCAAAAACTTCAAATAATGCGAAAGCAAATAGGAGATGTTTAGTTTTCGGAAAAATCAAATTAACTTTACATTATCAAAATAACCAGCTAAATTAAATCCTTATCTGCCTTGAATAGAATGGATTATCCTAATTTATTTGCCTATTTTTAAGCATTATATTCGACAAATTAATTATCTAATCACGTAATTTTTAGGCTCATAGCTCGTAGCTTATTGCTCACAGCTAATAATAATATGAACAAAACCGCAGTAGTCATTCTAAATTATAATGGTCAAAAATATTTGACTGATTTTTTGCCATCCGTAATCATTCATTCTCAAAATGCTGATATTTACGTAGCTGATAATGCTTCTACTGACGATTCAATTATTATCTTAAAAAGAGATTTTTCTTCCGTAAAAATTATTCAACTCTTTGAAAATCATGGCTTTGCACAAGGGTATAATGAAGCCTTAGCGCAAATAATTAACCAATATAAATATTATATTCTTCTAAATTCAGACGTTGAAGTTCCCCAAAATTGGATTGAACCAGTCATTAATTTAATGGAATCTAATTCAAACATTGCCGCTTGCCAACCCAAAATAAAATTTTATCACGAAAAAACGCACTTTGAATACGCAGGAGCAGCGGGGGGATATATCGACCGTTTGGGATATCCCTTTTGTAGAGGAAGAGTTTTCCTTTCTCTGGAAGAAGATTTGGGTCAGTATGATGATAATGTGGAAGTCTTTTGGGCAACGGGTGCGTGTATGTTTGTGAGAGCAAATATTTTCCACGAAATGGGAGGGTTTGATGGTGATTTTTTCGCTCACATGGAAGAAATAGATTTATGCTGGAGAATGAAACACGCTGGTTATCAAATATTTGCTTGCGGGGAGTCAGAAGTGTATCACGTAGGAGGAGGTACATTGCCAAAGTCTAATCCACATAAAACTTTCTTGAATTTTAGAAATGGATTGGTGATGTTATACAAAAATCATCCCGATAAAGGCTTGTACCGAACTTTACTGACAAGATTAATTTTAGACGGAGTTGCAGGGGTAAAATTCTTACTTTTTGATTCTTGGCAAGACTGTTGGGCAGTAGCAAGGGCTCATTTCAATTTCTACGCTCATTTTTATAAATGGCATAAAAAACGTAAGAAAATACAAAGAAGAGATGATTTAAAACCTATGTTCTCACATAATATTGTATGGCAATATTTTGTAAAAGGAAAAGAAAGGTTTGATGAAATGTGATTAAAACTCCCAAACGGTAGGATTATTTCTTTGACGCAAATAACGACGGATATTCATCCAAAATGCTAATATGAGGTAGATAATAACGGGTGAACCAACTGTTATAAAGGAAAGATAAACAAAATAAAGGCGAATACTGGCCGTAGAAATGCCAAATTTTTCTCCCAAACGTGTGCAAACACCGTATGCGTGTTGTTCAAAAAAATATTTTAACTTTATCATAGAAATAAATATGTATACGAATAAGACCAAATGATTAACAACAAAAGTATAATTTTTTAACCTTTTTTCAAAATTTGCCATTTTACAGTTAATACAAATATAACTGTAATTTATAGAAAATTGTTAGAAAAACACAAAATAATAATGAGTAAATACTACTATTTTGCATAAAATAAAGAAAAATATTACTTTAAAAGTAGGAATGTATAAAATTATACTTACATTTGGGGGTTAATAGTAGAAAAGTAATAAGTTTTTAGTACAATTAGTCCGTTTTCAATAGTATGTTAGTCCCCCAGATTTACCTACCTCATTGATTATCAAACACTCATCGTATCACATCTTCAACTTTTGGGCTGTTAATTCACAACGAAATTGGCGTTTTGCTAATCGTAGTGTGAAAATTTAATTAATATTTTTTTTATCATGCAAACAGGCACAGTAAAATTTTTTAATGAGAGTAAAGGTTTTGGATTCATTTTAGATGATGAATCTGGACAAGAGATTTTTGTTCACGTAACTGCTTTGGGGGGCACACACATTCGTCAAGATGATAAAGTTTCTTTTGACATCGTTGATGGCAAGAGAGGTTTAAATGCTGATAATGTTAAGAAACTGTAATTTATAGTTTTTTAATTTGACAGAAATTGTTTGTTTTAAATTGGTTTTGTGAAATTCATTACCTAATAGTTCGATTATTTATTTCGATTTTATCGGAAAAAAGCCTAAAAGCTGTGTTTGTTCAAAGAGTTTAGTAACTCATTATTAATTATTTCAATCAGAATTTTTTATTTTTAATTTTTTTATATTTTTTTTATGCAAACTGGTAAAGTTAAATTTTTCAACGAATCAAAAGGTTTTGGATTTATCGTTGACGACAATTCAGGCGAAGAAATCTTCGTTCACGTTACAGGCTTATCTGGATTAACTATCCGTGAAAACGACTCTGTTTCTTTCGATGTTCAAGAAGGAAAACGTGGCTTAAATGCTGTGAATGTAAAGAAGGCATAATTCCTTTTTTTATATAGTCATCAAAAAAGCTCAACCATTCATTTGGTTGAGCTTTTTTGCTTATATTATTTGTGAATTGTGAGTTAGTAAATTTTGCACGTCCTAAATCACTAACTCACAATTCACTCAATCGCAACTATTCAAACCACTTCATCACATCATCCTTCTGTGGGATCGTAATATCTAATTTTAGTTTCTTACGCATTCCGCCCAAATCATTGAAAACTTTGTTTGGGTTTGCTTCTTTTATTGATTGAATCGTCATGAAACCCATTTTTTGCAAAACTGGAATCCATTCTAATGGTACACCAAGAGCTTGATATTCAGCTTCGGTTGCCACTTCTGATTTCTTCTCTGGACGCATTTGAGGGAAAAATAATACTTCCTGAATCGAAACTTGATTGGTCATCAACATCGTTAGACGGTCAATACCAATCCCAATCCCTGCGGTTGGTGGCATTCCGTATTCTAATGAACGCAAGAAATCTTCGTCCATTGCCATTGCTTCGTCATCGCCACGTTCTGCCAACTTCAATTGTTCTTCAAAACGCTCACGTTGATCGATTGGGTCGTTCAATTCTGAATAAGCATTAGCAATTTCTTTTCCATTGACGAATAACTCAAAACGCTCAACCAAACCTGGTTTACTACGGTGCTTTTTGGTTAAAGGCGACATTTCGACTGGATAATCAATGATGAAAGTAGGTTGAATAAGGTTTGCTTCTACTTTTTCTCCGAACACTTCATCAATTAATTTACCAGTTCCCATTGTGGCATCCACTTCAATTCCCCACGATTTGCAATGTCCACGAAGCGTTTCTTCATCCATGCCTTCTACATTTACGCCCGTATATTTTTCGATGGCTCCTGCAATAGTCAATTTGGTAAATTCTCCCCCAAATTCTATGTCATTTTCACCCACTTTCACCAAAGTTTGTCCATTGGTTGCAATGGCTACTTTTTCAAAAATTTGTTCGGTAAATGTCATCATCCAGTTGTAGTCTTTGTAAGCTACGTAGAATTCTAAAGAGGTGAATTCTGGATTATGAGTCCTGTCCATACCTTCATTTCTAAACATTTTTCCAAACTCATATACGCCATCAAAACCACCAACGATTAACCTTTTTAGGTATAATTCATTGGCAATACGCATGAATAAAGGCATATCCAGCGTGTTATGATGAGTTTTGAACGGACGAGCTGACGCTCCGCCATGAATGGATTGAAGAATTGGAGTTTCTACTTCTAACCAACCTTTTGCATCAAACATGGAACGCATCGTGGTTACGATTCTGGCACGTTTCAAGAAAATATCTTTGACTTCTGGATTAACAATTAAATCAACGTATCGCTGACGATAACGCATTTCTGGGTCAGTAAAACCATCGTGAATATTGCCATCGTCATCTCTTTTTACGATAGGAAGGGGTTTCAAAGATTTATTCAAAATCTTGAATTCAGTAACGTGGATAGAGATTTCACCCACTTGTGTTGTGAAAACGAAGCCTTTTATTCCAATAATATCACCAATGTCTAAGAGTTTTTTAAAGACGATATTATAAAGCGTTTTGTCTTCGTCTGGACACAAATCATCACGACGAAAATATACTTGAATACGTCCCGTTGAGTCTTGTAATTCAGCGAAAGAAGCACTTCCCATAATTCGGAAAGACATCAAACGTCCAGCGATTGAAATTGATTTATAGTCTATTTTATTGTTTTCGTAGTTTTTTAAAATATCCTCAGCCGTAACATTTACGTCAAACATTTCGGCAGGGTAAGGGTCGATGCCCAATTTTATCAAATCTTCCCGTTTTTGTCGGCGAAGTAATTCTTGTTCTGAAAGTATCATTTTTCTAATTGCTATTATTCTGTAAAATTACCCACAAACGGATTGATAAACAAAAAGAGCCTGATTTTTGGTCGGCTTACTATTACATTACACCGTTAGGTTACTCACTTTAAGATAAATAGCCTTATAAGTGTAGATTTTAATGTTGTCTTTTGATTTAATAATTTTCGGAATATAATCATTCTAAACTGTTACCAAAACTATTACTTCTTCGACTAATCTTTCAT
This sequence comes from Arcicella sp., assembly GCA_040403295.1. Taxonomy (GTDB): domain Bacteria; phylum Bacteroidota; class Bacteroidia; order Cytophagales; family Spirosomataceae; genus Arcicella. The sequence goes on along the minus strand of JBBAKY010000113.1, from coordinate 4,804 downwards.
AGACAGGTTTTGGTTTTAAAAGTCACACCGTAAAACTACCCAATTTTTTAGATTAGGTAATTTTACGCTAAAACAAGAAAAGTAGATTTTGTTACTTTGTATCGTTCAAATGAACAAACTTTTATCCATCTTATCTCTAAAAATATTATGAATACATCGGTACAGAATTATGCTTACCCAACCGCCAACTTAATTAACAATCTTCAATCGGTTATTTATACCGATAGAAAAAAGACATCAATTATCATTCGTGACATTATGATGTTGGAAGGGGAAGGAAATTATACGTATGTACATTTGAGTAATGGAAAGAAAATTTTGCTTTCCAAAACCTTGAAAGATTTTTGTGAATTGTTTAGTCAAAATGATTTTGCAAGGATTAGAAAGTCTTACCTCATTAACCTTAATTATCTGAAAGAAGTGGATTTGTCAGGTGATTCTTCAGTAATAATGCAAACAGGACAACGAATTGAAATTTCAAGAAGAAGAAAAACAGAATTTCAACAACAGTTTCGGAGTTTTAAACAGAAAAAATAATTCTAACCTGATTCTCCTGATTCGAGAATAATACAAACCTCGATTCTGGAGAATTGAGATACATTTAAAAATAAGCCTTGACTTTTTTTAAGGGGTTTTAAAAGACTCGGCTTTTTGAAAGATAAACTATTTTAGTGGTTAGGTGAATAGCAGACAGTTTCCTGAATTTTTCGGGAAACTGTTTTTTGTAATTATGAATTGTGAGTTATAAATTATAAGTTATAGACTCATCACTTCTTTAAATATCGCTCTCTCATCAATTTCATCATATATACATTGATTTCCCATTGATTGGCTACGGGAAGATTTGTGTATGGAAGTGTTTGTAAATAATTTGGTGGTCCGAACTCGGTGAGCATGGTGAGGGGCTGTCCCGCTTTCATTTTTATTTCTACTACTTTATCCCACCAACTCAAATGTGCTTGAACAGCATTTTTCCACTCGGGCGCTCTTGGGTCGTTTACTTGCGGACCTTCTTCATGACCAATTCTCGTGTGTATATGACCAGTACGTTCGAGGGCAGCCTGCACTGCCTCCGTCTGATTTTCTAAAAGAGATTCATGCACGTTGCACCAGTGAGAAAGATCCAAAGTCAGGCGTAAATCCGGGTTTTTATCTATGAAGTTTTTGGTAATATGAGCGGCAAAAAGCATTCGTCCACGGTGTGTTTCGTGGTAAATTGGTAATCCCGATTTCTCACTTATTTCAGTCGTTAAATCAATAAAAGCTTTATTTTCTTCATAAGTAAAAAAGTCTTTTCCACTGTGACAATTGATGTACGTGGGTTTTTGAATGGTTTGAACAGTAGCTTCCAACAAGTTTTTCGTGAAAGTTTCAAAGTGTTTAATAGCCTCATTTTCAGAACCTCCCACCAGAAATCCTACGGCTAATTGATGTTTTTTTAAGGCAGAAAATAACTCATCTTGACCAGTTTTAGAGGTGTTCCACCATATTTCAATCCCATCGTATCCTTCACTTTTAGCTTTTGCACAAAATTCATCTACGCTACCAGTAAACCCCCAATTGGTCGCAAATATTTTCAAGGAAAACCCTGCCGAAGGTTTAACATTTAAAGTACTTTGTTTCGTTAAATCGTCCATTGAGGCGACGAGTCCTACGCTTGCGAGGGTGGTTGTTTTGTTCATAAATTTTCTTCTATTCATGGTTTTAAGATTTTATCTTTTTGGTAACTTGATTTTAATCATTTTCAAATGCTCCAATAAAGTCTAAATTTGATTCTTGACTAACAAATTAGAAAATTATTCTACAAATACTATCTTGACATACCAAAATTGTGTTTTAACGTGCAAATTTTAATCATGAAATTCTGACTTTACTATGGAGTTAGTATAATCAAAATATTTTCATCATATCTGCCAAAAATGCCTTCAATTAGCCATATTGGCATATTTTTTTAATAAATATTTTATAATTCACGTCATAATTTCCGAAGAAAAGGACTGGCTTAGATATTGAAGTACAAGTGAAGAAAGGGAAACAGTAGAAATGAAGGAATTTCTAAATCTTCCATTTATTTATTCCTCCATTTCTGCTTGTCCCCCCTTTTTCCTATAAAAACATGAAATACACAACAAAAACACAAGAGATAATCCAGCAAGCGGCTTCAATTGCCTCAGCCAATGGTCAGCAAGCCATTGAAACGGGACATTTATTGAAGGCAATTATCGAAGAAGAACCGAATACCGCTCAGTTTTTGATGAAAAAATTAGGGGTAAATCAAGCCGTTTTTCTGCCTAAATTAGAAGATTTGGTGAATGCTTATCCCAAAGTTTCGGGTGGCGGACAACCCTATCTTGCTAATGATGCCCATACCGCCATGACCAAAGCCGAAAGCCTGATGAAAGAGTTTTCGGATGAATATATCTCCGTCGAGTTACTGATTTTAGCTTTGTCTTTGGGTAAAGATTCAGTCGCTAACTTATTGAAAGACAATGGATTTAAAGAGAAATTAGTAAAAGAAACGATAAAAGAATTAAGAGGAAATACAACCGTGAAAGACCAAAATGCAGAAGCGACCTATCGTTCGTTGGAACGCTATGCCATCAACTTAAATGAACTTGCCAAGACTGGGAAAATTGACCCCGTGATTGGGCGTGATGAAGAGATTAGGAGAGTTTTACAGATTTTATCTCGTAGAACCAAAAATAATCCGATGTTAGTCGGTGAACCCGGCGTTGGTAAAACCGCCATCGTGGAAGGACTTGCGCAAAGAATTGTTTTGGGGGACGTTCCCGAAAACCTAAAATCTAAAACAATTTATACCTTGGATTTAGGACTTTTGATTGCGGGAGCAAAATATAAAGGTGAATTTGAGGAACGCCTAAAGGCTGTTATTAAGGAAGTTACGGATTCGGAAGGCGATATTGTTTTATTCATCGACGAAATCCATACGCTCATTGGAGCGGGTGGGGGAGGTGAATCGGCGATGGATGCTGCCAATTTGTTGAAACCCGCTCTGGCTCGTGGAGAATTGCACGCCATCGGAGCAACCACTTTGAAAGAATACCAAAAATATATTGAAAAAGATAAGGCTTTGGAAAGACGTTTCCAGATGGTAATTGTGGACGAACCTGACGAAACCGATGCGATCTCAATTCTTAGAGGTATCAAAGAAAAATATGAATTGCATCACGGCGTAAGAATCCAAGATGATGCGGTGATTGCGGCGGTTCAATTATCAAGTCGGTATATTTCAGACCGTTATTTGCCCGACAAAGCCATTGATTTAATGGATGAAGCAGCGGCAAAAATGCGGATGGAAATAGATTCTGTTCCCGAAGAAATTGATGATTTACAAAGAAAAATTATGCAATTAGAGATTGAACGAGAAGCTATCAGGCGTGAAAATAACGTGGAAAGAGAAACCATTATTACTCGTGAATTGGCAGAATTGACCGATAAGAAAACGAATTTAATGGCCAAGTGGCAAGGTGAAAAAGACGTTCTGAACGGTGTGAGGATAGAAAAAGAGAATATTGATAAATTAAAATTAGAAGCCGAACAAGCCGAACGGGCGGGAGATTATGGAAAAGTAGCGGAGATTCGTTACGGTAAATTAATTGAAGCCGAAGCCCGACTTGCCAAAGCCCAAACATCGAGTGTTGAACACGAATCTACGATGTTGCAGGAGGAAGTTACGGCAGAAAATATTGCCGAGATTGTAGCAAAATGGACGGGCGTTCCAGTTTCAAAAATGATGCGAGCCGAGCAAGAAAAACTCCTTCACATGGAGTATGAATTGGGCTTACGAGTGGCGGGACAGACGGAAGCAATTGAGGCAATTTCGGATGCGGTACGTCGTTCACGGGCGGGTATGCAAGACCCAAGAAGACCTATTGGCTCATTTATTTTCTTGGGAACGACGGGTGTTGGTAAAACAGAATTGGCAAAAGCATTGGCGGATTATCTATTCAACGATGAAAATGCGATGGTTAGAATTGATATGTCGGAATATCAAGAACGTCATGCGGTAAGTCGTATGATTGGTTCGCCTCCAGGTTACGTTGGGTATGATGAAGGTGGACAATTGACCGAAGCCGTTCGTAGAAAACCGTATTCAGTAATTCTCTTGGACGAAATCGAAAAAGCTCATCCAGACGTTTGGAATATCCTTTTACAGGTTTTGGACGATGGTCGTTTGACGGATAACAAAGGTCGGATTGCGAATTTTAAGAATACGATTATTATCATGACTTCCAACATTGGTAGCCATATTATCCAAGAAAAAATGGGTGAAATGGAAGGTTGGAACAATCATATTGTGATGGAAGAAGCGAAAAAAGAAGTAATGACTTTGTTGAAACAAGTGGTTCGTCCCGAGTTTTTGAATCGGGTGGATGAAATTGTGATGTTTGAACCGCTATCGAAAGAGAATTTACGACAAATTGTTCAAATTCAGTTCCGCCAAATCAAAGACCGTTTGAAAGACCAAGGCATTTTGTTAGAAGCTACAGAAGAAGCCCTGCTGCACATTGCCGAAGAAGGTTATGAACCAACCATGGGCGCAAGACCTTTAAAACGAGTAATGCAGAAACGGATTTTGAATGAATTATCGAAACAGATTTTGGGAAATTATATCTCCAAAGATTCGGTCGTGATGATGGAATTGGGTAATGATGGAAATTTACAATTTGAGAATGTTGTAACGAATAGTCCTCTAATATAAATCAAAGTGATTGTATGAATATTGAAAAGTCAATCTGCTTGCAGATTGACTTTTTTGGGAATAATTTATCGCTATTTATAT
>JBBAKY010000112.1:0-11912 GCA_040403295.1 Arcicella sp. | reverse complement strand
GATTAATGTTTTCATATTATTAAATTGTTATACTTGATGATAAATGCTAAAAATTTATGCAACAAAGCAAAACAATTAAAATGGATGAAAAAATTAGAATAGATAATTAGTGAATATTTCTCGACCATCAAGTAAAAATCACCTCAAACCGAATTGTCGAATATAATAGTCGACTTATCCGAAAAATAAACTACAGTCAGCAATCCAAAAAGTTATGTAACAAGGTAATATAACTAATAAGAATGAAAAATTAGAATAGATGATTAGTTAAAATTCCTCAACCATTAAGGCAGCATCCAATTAATAAAATATTATCATTTGCCGTTCAACTTCTCGAAAGTTTTAAACTTTCGAGAAGTTCCTCCAAATCAGAATATTTCCAACTGCCAACTGTCTAATTTTACGCTTTTTTATAATGAACTTCACTCAAATTTCTCAATTGTTCAGCTGCTCTTTCGGGCGTAATATCCCGCTGTGGATTTGCCAATAATTCATAGCCAACCATAAATTTTTTGACCGTTGCTGAACGTAATAGTGGCGGATAAAAATGAATATGCCAATGCCAACTTTCCAAGTCAGTAGCTTGCGTGGGTGCTTGGTGAATTCCCGCAGAATAGGGAAAAGAGGTTTTGAAAAGATTGTCATAACGAGTAGTCAATCTGCGAGTAATATCCGCTAAATCATCTTTTTCTTTTTCATTCATTTCAGCGATGTACGCCATTGGTCGTTTAGGAATCAAAAGCGTCTCGAATGGCCAAGTTGCCCAGAAAGGAACGACTACCAAAAAGGAATCATTCTCTACGACAACTCGCTGATTTTCAGAAACTTCTAATTGCCAATAATCTTCCAAAAGTGTTTTCTGTTGTACTTCAAAATAGGCTTTTTGGTGTTGTGTTTCTTTCTGAATTTCTACGGGAATATTGCTCGATGCCCAAATTTGTCCGTGTGGATGTGGATTTGAACAGCCCATTATTTCCCCTTTATTTTCAAAAATTTGCACATAATTTATGCCTTTTTGCGTACGAAAATCTTCAAATTCGGCAATCCAAGTATCTACCACTTGGCGGATATCGGCGGTTTCCATTTCTGCCAAAGTCAAATCGTGGCGAGGCGAAAAACAAATCACTCGGCACTCCCCTTTCACGCTTTCGGCTATCAATAAATTATCTTTTTTGATTTCTCCTGCGGGAACGTCAGTTTGCAAAGCCGCAAAGTCATTTTGAAAAACGTAAGTAGCTGAATACTTAGGATTTATCTCTCCATTCATGCGTGGATTTCCCGCACATAAATAGCAAGTTGGGTCGTATTCTGGGCGAGAATCGGTAACAATATCCTCGGTTTTTCCTTGCCACGGACGTTTTGTACGATGAGGAGAAACCATTATCCAGTCGCCCGTTAATGGATTTTGTCTTATATGTGAATGTTCGTTAAAATCGAAAGTCATGTGTTTAATTGATAATGGATAATTGATAATGGACAATTGGTAATGGACAATTGATAATGAACAATTGATAATGGAAAATTGATAATGGGGAATGGACAGTGGATAATTTTTGAGATTATATTTAGTTCAAAACTATTACTAATTATCAATTGTCCATTCTCAATTATTAACTATCAATTAACGAAGTTCCATTTGCCGTTACTACGCTGTACATTTTTAACTCAATACCGGTTTTTTGTTTATAACTAACTGATAATCTGCTGTATAACTCATCAATTACATCGGATTTAATAAGGTTGATGGTGCAACCACCAAACCCTCCGCCCATCATTCTCGACCCTAAAACGGATGTTTCGTGCCAAACGGCATCGACCAAAAAGTCTAATTCTGGACAACTTACTTCGTATAAGTTCCGTAATCCTTCGTGCGTTGCCGTCATTTTTATCCCAAAATCTGCCAAATTACCCGCTTGCAAATCTTCACAAGCCGATAAAATTCGTTGATTTTCTTCAATCACATATTGACAACGATTATAAACCACCGAATTCAATTGGCTTTTGCTCGATTGCAACCAAGCCAACGGAACTTGACTAAGATTTTTGACCGATTCGTCGAAATTTTTTCTAAAGAAAGCCAAGCCTTCTTCGCACTGTTGGCGACGAAGATTATATTCAGATTCTACCAAATTATGTTTTACGCCCGTATCAAAAAGCACAATTTTATGGTCGCCTAAATTCAAGGGGAAATATTGAAATTCGAGCGTTTCGCAGTCCAAACGCATCACATTATTTTCTTTCCCGTGGATGCTGGCAAACATATCCATGATGCCACAATTTACACCAATAAACTCATTTTCAGCTTGTTGTGCTAATTTTGCCAATTGCCTTTTGTCAAGTCCAACTTGATTCATTTCATTGATAGCAAAACTCACCGCACTTTCCAAAGCTGCCGAAGATGACATGCCAGAACCAATGGGAACATCGCCCGCCATCACACAATTGAAAGGCTGAACTTTGATGCCACGTTTTTGAAATTGTTCAATAATACCCAAAATATAATTAGCCCAACGATGATTGGGCATCTCAGCAATTACCTTAAAATCCACTTCCACCTTTTCGTTCATATCAATGGAAATCCACGTGCCTTTTTCAGAATCGGAAGCATAAATGGCGAGGTAAGCTGCTTTGTCGGTGGCAGCAGGAAGTACAAAACCACCGTTATAATCCGTGTGTTCGCCAATTAGATTAACTCTTCCGGGTGAGCGAACGAGCATTGGTTCTTGGCTAAAATTTTCAATAAATACCTGTTTTACTGTGTTTGGGAGTTGATTCATGGATTATAAATTGATGGAATTTTTGACGTAAAATTAACGGATTTTTATGGTTTAGCGTCTCCAAAAATGGTAATAATAGCAAAAATTGCCATTTAGAAATAATTAAAAGACGAATGAGTATTTTTAATAACGCATTTGCTTTAATTAGTTTAATTTTAACGTTTTATAAGCGGAAATTTTCAAGTAATTTAGGCAAAATTTCGATTTTAAATATCCATAAAACCCCAACATGGCTTTACCCACAACTCCCTCCACATCCACTATTTCCACCGAGCATTCAAACTCGGACAAGAAATATTTAGTGGCTTTTATCTTAGTGACCACCTTATTTTTCCTTTGGGGATTTGCTCATAATCTGGATGGAATTTTGATTCCGCACCTCCGTAAAGCTTTGCAATTGACCAATCGACAGTCATCTTTGGTAGATGTAGCGGTATTTTTTGCCTACTTCATTATGGGAATTCCTGCGGGAATAATTCTAAAAAAATGGGGTTATAAAACGGGTATTATCGTAGGACTTTTGATATTTGCGTTGGGTGTTTTTATGTTTATTCCAGCGGCCGATTCGAGAGAATATGGTTTATTTTTAGGCGGTCTTTTTGTGCTTGGTTGTGGACTTACCATTCTGGAAACTGCCGCCAATCCGTACGCTACTATTTTGGGTAAGCCCGAAACTTCTTCTGCCCGCTTAAATCTTGCGCAATCTTTCAACGGACTTGCCACTTTTCTTGCCCCAATTGTTGGGAGTATTTTTATACTATCGGGCAAAGAATATACAAAAGACCAGTTGGCAGCCATGCCCGAAATTGATAAAATAACCTATCTTACCAACGAGGCTGCCTCCGTAAAATCGCCCTATTTCATTTTAGGAATATGCCTTCTGTTGGTTACAGTAGCGTTTTATTTCGTAAAATTTCCAGAAATCAAAGACGATGCCGACGAGAAAAAAGTATCTTTAGGTAGTTTTTTGAAGGTATTTCAATATCGCCATTTAAGTTGGGCAATCGTTGCACAATTCTTTTATGTCGGAGCACAAGTATGTGTAACGAGTTTTTTTATCCGAGTAGCGATAAAAGGCGGTGGAATTGATGAAAAAACGGCTGGTTATTATTTAGGAATTTATGGACTTTTATTCATGATTGGCAGATTTGCGGGAACTTTTTTTATGCGTTTTATGAAACCTCAAAGACTATTAGCCATCTACTCGGCAATCTGTATTATTTTGAGTATTTTCTCCATTACGTTAGAAGGAAAATTTGTAGTATATGCCTTGGGCGGATTGGGATTTTTTATGTCAATCATGTTTCCAACGATTTTCTCTTTAGGTATTAAAAATTTGGGAGCCGACACCAAATCAGGTGCATCTTTAATTGTAATGGGCATTGTTGGGGGCGCATTTTTCCCCTATCTCATGGGCTGGATTATCGACTTTTACGGCGATGATATTCAAAAAGGTTATTATGTGCCTTTCGTTTGTTTTTTCTTCGTGCTTTATTTTGGCATCAATGGTTATAAAGTAAAAGAGAAAATTAACGCTTCGCACTCCTAATAATTTTATCTATCCGTCCCTACAACTTTAACCCTCCCAAGCGTTTAAACGCTTGAGAGTTTTTTTTTAAAATGAAATAGTTCAGATTTTCAAGCTTCACACCTATACAAAACTCCAATCTCTTAACAATTTCGTAACATAACGATAACCTAATGATAATCCACTCGTAACATTCAGGTTATACTACCGAACTAATTTTGCAACATTAAAAAACCAATATGATAATGCAAAAATTTTTCAATGTAAGCTTAATTCTAATCGCTTCCATTTCATTTACGTTTGCCCAAGAGGGAACCATCAGAGGAACAATTAAAGACGCAAAAACCAAAGAAGACTTAGTTGGTGCAACGATTTTTATCGAGGCAATGGGCAAAGGCACTTCGGCTGATGTTAATGGGTTTTTCTCAATGAGTCGTATTCCAGCAGGAAATTATAAAATCAAAATCACGTTTGTCGGGTATAAATTTAAGTACATCGAAGGTTTAAAAGTGGTTGCTGATCAAGTAACAGAAATTAACACTTTTTTAGAAGAGGAAGGATCTACACTCAACGAGGTAAAGGTAATTGGTCAGAAATTAACCAATACCGAAGTCTCCGTTATTTCTGAGATCAAGGCTTCTCAGCAAATTGTGAGTGGTATTTCTTCCGCTCAAATCAGCAAAACCCTCGACCGTACCGCCGCTGAAGTAGTAAAAAGAGTGCCTGGCGTAACCATTTTTGGCGATAGATTTATCAATATTCGAGGACTGAATGAACGTTATAATACGGTAATGTTGAACAATACGTTTACCCCAAGTATGGAGTCAGATATTCGTTCTTTTTCATTCGATATTATCCCTTCTAATCAAATTGACCGCATTTTAATCTATAAATCTCCTGCGGCTGAATTGCCTGGCGAGTTTGCGGGTGGCGTGGTGAAAATCTTTACCAAGTCCATTCCAGAACAAAATAGCTTGACGGTTGATTATGGAACTTCCTTCCGTGATGGTACTACGGGCAAAGATTTCTTTTCTCCACAATCAGGCAAAAATGCTTGGACAGGTTTTAATGACGGTTTTAGTGATTTACCAAAATATTTCCCATCGACTGACGAATTGAAAAACATTGCCTTGACCAATCCTCAACGTTTGCAACAGGTGGGTCAATCCTTAAAAAATTCATGGACTCCTGTACAATCAACGGCCATTCCTGACCAACGTCTTGCCATTACGGGTGCTTTCAAAAAGGATATTGGTAATGTGAGAATCGGTAATGTAACGGCCATTAATTACTCAAATACTCGTACTAATTTCACGAAAGTTCAGAATGACTACGGTTACTCGACCATCGAAAGTACAGGCAAAGCCGATGAAATTTCGGTTTTCAATGACCAACAATATACCAACGCCATCAGAGTCGGAATTTTACATAACTGGGCGGTGAGATTGAACGATAATCACACCATTGAATTCAAGAATTTATACAATCAGTTAAGTAATCTTCAATTCATCGAGCGTAATGGTTTTGAGAACGGTGCAACGTGGAAAATTGAATCTTTCAACCAAAATTATCGTGGTATTTATACCGGTCAATTATTAGGAAGACATAATTTTAACGAAGGAAAAACCAAAGTTGATTGGGTGGCTGGATACAATCAATCATACAATCAATTGCCTGACTACAAGCGCTTTAAATACAATTCGGATGGCACTTTATTAGTACCACAAGGAGCCGTACAGACTTTCAATTTAGGTAGAACAAACATTATATTGGATGAAAAAGCCATCACGGGAGGTGTGAACATAGTTCAAAAATTACTATTGAAAAAAGGAACTACTGAAGATAAAAATCAAGAGTTAGAATTGAAAGCGGGCGTTTATTACGAAAAGAAAGATCGTACTTTCAACGCCCGAAATTTAGGATATGTTCAGTCAAGTAGTTCACAATTCAACGTGGGTGCGTTACCGATTGACCAGATTTTTTCAGCCCAAAATATCAATACTACCAACGGCGTAAAAATCGATGAACAGACCAATAAAAGTGATGCTTATACGGCTAATAATAACTTAATGGCCTTTTATGCTTCGGGCAATTATTCATTTTCGAAGAAATTCAATGTGATTGCTGGCGTCAGAATTGAGAATAACGTACAGAAATTAAATGGTTATGATAACCGTGATGGACAACCTGTCAATCCCGTGTTAGATGTAACAAGTGTTCTTCCTTCGGTGAATATGACGTATAATTTCTCGGAAAAATCTTTATTGAGATTGGCTTATGGCAAAACTTTAAACCGTCCTGAATTCCGTGAAATTGCTCCTTTTACTTTTTATGATTTTGTATTGAACAGAACGGTAACGGGAAATCCTGGCTTGAAAAATGCCAATGTTAGTAATTTCGATTTGCGTTATGAATTCTACCCAACGCCTTCGGAAATTGTGAGTATTGCGGCTTTTTACAAGGATTTCACCACGCCAATCGAGGTAGTTTTCACGAGTTCTTCCAATCCTGTAGTTTCGTTTGCCAATGCGCAATCTGCGTATAGTGCGGGGGTTGAATTGGAAGTTCGTAAATCGTTGGAAGCCATATCGAATTACTCATTATTGAAAAATATGAGCCTATTGTTTAATGCTACTTTAATTTATAGCCGAGTAAAGCTCAGTCCAGATATTGCAGCCACTCAGTCAGATAATCGCCCTTTACAAGGACAATCGCCTTACGTGATTAATACAGGGTTGAACTACAATAATCAAAAATCAAAACTTCAAGTCAACCTTTTGTATAACGTAATTGGGAAGCGTATTTATGCCGTAGGAAACAATTTTGGCGCATTATATCCAGATTGGTACGAAATGCCACGTAATGTAGTAGATATAACTTTCTCGAAAGCAATTACTAAAAACGTAATCATAAAAGGCGGTATCACGGATATTTTAAATCAAAAAGCATTGATTTTACAAGACGGAAATCAAGATAAAAGTTACGATGCGGATAAAGACCAAACCATTCAATCCTACAGACCTGGTAGTGTTTATTCATTAGGTATTGTGTACACATTTCAAAGAAAATAAATAAAAATTATTAAAACCGTAATCTAAATTTAAAATGAAAGCTACTAAAGCAATCGCATTATTACTTTCAATGACATTGATGTTCAATGCTTGTAAGAAAGATGACGTAATCCAACCAGCTCCAACCGTAGTAACTTCTGGAACATTGGCAGGAACTGCAGGAACGAAAGTACAAATCGCTGCTACAATCAATGCACCTGGCGGTATCAAACAGGTAAATGTGTTGAAAAATGGTGCGCCATTTGATGCCATTACTGGCACGGGACAAACAACGTTGACATATTCAAAAGAATACGTAATTGAAAATTTAGCAACGGGTTCGGTGGTTAATTTTACGATTCAAGTAGTTGATAATAGTAATCAAACTTCAACTTTAACTACGATTCCAGTAACGATTTCAGCCGTTCCACCAAAAACCATCGTAACGATTCCAGCGGGAAGTCTTGCGGCAGGTAATATTACTTGGACAGCCGATAAAATCTACAAATTAGTAGGTTTTGTGCGTGTAGGTGAAGAAGCGGTGAAAGGAACAATTACCAAGAAAACAATCTTGACGATTGAAGCAGGTACATTAATCATTGGTGATAGAGCTTCAAAAGGTACTTTGATTGTACAAAGAGGAAGTCAAATTATTGCCAACGGAACGGCAACAAACCCAATCGTGATGACTTCAGAAAGAGCCATTGGGGAGCGTGAAGCAGGAGACTGGGGCGGTTTAGTAATTTGTGGACAAGCACCCAACAACTTGGCAGAAACTGACCGTGAATTAGAAGGTGGATACGGAGCGTTCCACGGAGGAACAGATGTAGCCGATAATTCGGGTTCATACAAATACGTACGTGTTGAGTTTGCTGGTATTCCAATTAATCCAAACCAAGAAGTAAATTCATTTACATTTGGTTCAGTGGGTTCGGCAACCGTAGTTGATTATCTTCAAGCATCTTTTGGTTTGGATGACTCTTTTGAATGGTTCGGTGGAAATGTAAACTGTAAGCATTTAATTGCTTACAAAGGTTTGGATGATGATTTTGATACGGATAATGGATTCTCTGGATACGTTCAATACGGAATCGGTATTCGTGGAACAACGCAAGCGGATCAATCTGGTTCAAATGGTTTTGAGTGTGATAATAACGCTCAAGGGTCGGCATTGACTCCTTTTACTTCGGCTATTTTCGCAAATATGTCAATTATTGGAGCGAAAGGTGCCAGAGAAACTGCCATCAGCACGCAATTTCAACACGGAGCGCAATTAAGAAGAAATAACAAGCAGAAAATTTATAATACTTTCATCACGGGTTATCCTTGGGGAATTTATGTGGATAGTCAGTTAGGTTCAGCTAATGCAAACGCTGATAAAGGTGATATTGATTTACAGAATGTTGTTTTAGCAGGTGTTGATGCTTGGGGTGATAACTTCTGGGGAACTGGCGGTACCATTTCTTATACCCCAAGAGGAACGCCAGTGCGTGATAATGAAGCCAATACTGCTGCTACGGCCATTTTGATTGGTACGAAAAAGCCAACGGATTGGTTCAAAGGTTTGAATGGAAATAAGATTTTGAATAATCGTAAAACGTCTGGATTGAATGACAATATCTGGGCAACTGGAAGACCAACGTTCATTTTGACTGCCGCAGCAACGGATATGTTGAACGCAGCTTTACCTTCAACGTTACCAACATTCTTTGACAAAACAGATTATGTAGGAGCTTTCAAAGATACAGACTGGACAACGGGTTGGTCAGAATTTAGTCCACAAACGATTGTTTATGTGAAATAAATCAGGTTTTAGGGATTAGGTATAAGGCTTTAGTATTCGAGAATTTTCAAACTAAAACCTTATACCTAAAACCAATACCCTTTAAAATTACCAATATGAAAAATTTAGTGCTTGGATTACTCTTTCCCATTTTCCTCTTTTCTTGTCAGTCAAAAAAACAACAAATTGATAGTTATTTTTCTAAAAATCAACAAGATAGCCTATTAACAAACATTGTTACCTACTTATATATTCCTGCACCACAAGCAACCAACAAAACAAAATTTGAGCCTCAATTTAGAGGTTTCTATACCAAAAGTCTTTCATCGTTTAACCTCCAAAACTATTATCAAGCCGAAGATGGATGGAATTATTTTTTCTTGATTCGTCCCGTGGGCGGCAGTCCAACATTGAGAAGAGGAGTTTTGGGTAAGTTTAAATTAAAAGAAAATTCATTAATGCCCACTGATTTTGAAGAAGTAGCAAACACACCTCATTTAGCCGAAGAAATTGTGAAAGAGCGAGGGCAATATTTATTCCAAGAACTCATTAAAAATGGCAATTTAGACAAACAAATTTCCATGAAACAATATATAGAATGGCCCGATGAACATTTGGCTTACGACAAAAAACAACACGAATGGATTACAATAAAACCGTATTAGATGATTGTCTCCTTGTTTCGGCAGGGAGAAAGTCCAAACGGATTTTCATATTGGTGTAATAAAGCAAAAGCTGAGACTTGTGGTCTTGGCTTTTCTGTGTTTTACTATTTCAAATTAACACAATCAACATGAAAAAAATATCCTGTTTCTTTTTATTGACTTTTTCTTTTGCCTGTACAAATTCAAAACAGGATGTTACGCCACAATGCAAGGCTGAAACAACTTTAAAAATCACTTACCAAGAGGATGTTGAAGCAATTATTGATAAAAACTGCAATAGTTGCCATAGCAATAAAAGCCATTCTGGCGGTGTAAAATTGGAAGATTTGAGTGACCTTCAATTTTGGGCAAATAGTGGCGAACTCTATGACCAAATCATTCCGTTTGGCGGAAATCCACCACGAATGCCCAAAGGAATGCCTTTAACGGATTGCGAAGTGCTGACCATCAAAAAATGGATTGATGGTGGTTTAAACTAAGTTTATTAACTCGTAAAAAATGTAGAACGTTTGATAACTTCCACATTCCAACTTCTTTACGGTTCATTATTTCCAATCTGGTTTGTCCTAAATCGCTCCTGATAAATTTCCAAGAACTGTTCCAATTGCCAAGAAGTAATAACTAATCTTGCAATCGAAATCTCTTGAATTCGTCCGTTATTGGTAAAAACGAAGGTTTCAGAATATTCATTTTCTTTATCTGGACGAATCTGCAAGCCATGTACCATTGCCCACGAAACAAAAGGTTGTCCACAAATCTGAATACCATCATTCCCAATAATTAATTTAGGTTGTGCTTTGGAAGTTTCCAAATACCTAAAAACCAAAAAAATAGACAAGCCAAGAAACAAAAATCCTAATAAATATTCCGACCAAATCAAGAAAAAAATCATGTATAAAGCCGTTCCCAAACCACCTAACAAGGGTAAAAAATGGTTGGTTGGGCGACTATAAATAATAGTATAATCAGAAACTTCTTCCATATCGTTAATTACGCAAAGTGCGCAGAATGCCAAGGTTCTTAATTAAAAATAGAGAGTAGCACAATGAAAACTTTGCACCTCTGCGAATTTGCATGAAAATTAATCTTTCATCTCAAAGAAACGATTTGGGTAATCAGTTATTAATCCATCAACGCCTAAGGCTATTATTTCCTTCATATTCACCACTTCATTTACCGTCCACGGCACTACTTTTATGCCTTTATCATGGCACATGTCCACCCTTCTTTTTATCAAATGTTTGTAATACGGACTAAAAATATCGGGATTAAACCCCAACTTTTCCAAACTTGGGTCAACCATTTCATCTTCCACCAATGCCGACAATCTCACCTTTTTATACATACCATTTTCAAACTGTAAGTGCCAGTATTTTAGCACATTAAAATCAAAACTTTGCAAAATCACTCTTTCAGGAGATACTTGTCTAATGATTTCTTGATAGACCAAATCCGAGAATTCTTTTACCGTTTTTGGTTGTGAAATACCGTACTCTTTCTCTTCTGATTTTACCTCAATATTATACTGAACTTTTGGCAGATTATTGAGTTTGATATACTTCTCGCAAGCCTTCAACATATCACGCAAAAGAGGTTTGAATGTAGCCAATTTTTGTTGTTCTGGAAAGAGAATATTTCCTCTACTTCCTGAATCATATTTCTTGATTTCGCTGTAAGGCATTGTATATAAATTCAATACCTTTTCATCGGCCTTCGTCACGGGCGAACCATCGGGTTTTGAGCAGAAAAGTGCATTCATGTACGGTTCGTGCGAGACTACCACTTGACCATCTTTTGAAATACAAACATCTAATTCTAAAGTAATTATCCCCAAATCAAGCGCTTTTTTGAAGGCGGGAATCGTATTTTCTGGCATCAATCCACGGCAGCCTCGATGTCCTTCAATATCAAACTTTTGGGCTAATAATGATGATGTTGTCATAAGTAAAATAGCAGAAAAAAAGATTGTTTTCATCGTTCAAAATTAAGACGGCATAAAGCTGCCATGTAAGTATAATAAATTAGACCACGGATAATAAGGATTCTACGGATTGACACTGAGACGATTTCTATGGTAAAAACAAGGAAAAAGTATTAAAAAAGTACAAA
>JBBAKY010000111.1:0-12025 GCA_040403295.1 Arcicella sp. | reverse complement strand
AAATATTTTGGTACAAAAAGTAGGGTTTCAGAGGTTTTGAATAGAAAAAGACCCTTAACACTTAAAATGATAAAGGTTTTGCATAATGATTTCAAAATTCCTGCAAAAACGCTTTTGGCTTATTAATAATATATGCAATTCCTATTTCCAACCTTCATTTGGGGGCTTTTGGCTTTGTCAATCCCCGTGATAATTCACCTGTTCAACTTCCGTAGAACTAAAAAAGTGTTGTTCACAAATGTCGCTTTTCTCAGAGCGGTCAATACCACTACGTCTTCTTTCCGCCGACTCAAACATCTCTTGATTATGGCGGCTCGAATGGCATTTATTGCGGCTTTGGTCTTGGCTTTTGCGCAACCTTTTCTGCCTTCCAAATCGGGCAAAGGCGTAAAAGCAGGTGGCGTAGCGAGTATTTATATTGATAATTCGCTTTCGATGCAAAACGAATTGGACAAAAAAACGTACTTGGATAAAGCCATTAGTAAAGTGGAAGAATTATTGGCGGTTTTTCCGCAAGGCTCTCAATTACAATTAGTTACCAACGATTTTTCGTCCGACGAACACAGCGTTGGCAACACCCAAACGATTAAAGACCGCACAACAACCATCAAGTTTACGCACACGCCACGGACTTTTGATAACATCTTGAAACGTCAGGCGAGTTTGGCATCCAAACATAACTCGCAAGGGAGCAATCAATATTTATGGTTCTCGGATTTTCAAAAATCCACTTCGGGTGATTTATCGAAGCTCAAATTAGATTCTACTTCAAGGCTTTTTGTGGTTCCCGTACAAGCGAAGGCCTTGCAAAACGTATTCGTGGATTCGGTCTGGATGAGTACGCCATTCGTGCGTGAAATGTCCGCTAATCAATTGACTGTCAAGCTATTCAATACGGGCGAACGTGCCGTGGAGAATTTGCAAGTAAAACTTTTTATTGACGATGCCCAAGTGTCATCCACCATCGCAAGCATACAAGCCAAGTCGGCCACGATTGCTAATTTTTCATTTACCGTAAAAAATAAAGGCTTCAAAAAGGCACGAATTTCTTTTGACGATACGCCAATTACGTTTGACAACGATTATTATTTTGTGCTGAATGCCGCCCCAACCATCAAAGTTTTGCACCTTTTTGGACAGGCTTCGGCAGGACGATATATTCCCACGGTTTTTGATAATGATAGTGTTTTTGCGTTCAGAAGTTTCTCGGTTTCAAATATTGATATTGGGCAATTTAAAACGACGAATTTGGTCGTATTGGAAGGTGCACAAAATATGGATGGCAGTATCAAAACGGCTTTGCAGGATTTTGTCCGTGCGGGTGGAAGTTTATTCGTAATTCCTTCACAAACCCCCGATATTCAAAGTTATAGTAATTTTATGGGGATGTTCAATATTCGTGGAATTCAGTCGAAAGTAATTACGCAAACCGATTTTACGCCCTTAGCCGAACCCGTGAAAACGTCTTCATTTTTCGTTGATATTTTTGATAATTCTACGCAAAAAGAATTGCTTCAAATGCCCAATCAAGGTGGTGTTTTATCGTGGCAGGCGTTGGGTGATAAGTTGTTGAATTTTAGAAATAATCAACCGTTTTTAACGGTTTCCAATGCAGAGAAAGGCAAGGTTTATTTAACGGCCTCTCCTTTGGATATTCAATTTGGCGATTTTGCCCGAAATGCCCTTTTTGTACCCATCATGTACAAGATTGCAGCGTTGAGTGTGCCACAAGAACCAACGGCCTATTCGTTTGAACAAAATACCTTCACGGTGGAGGTAAACGACATTCCGAAAACAGCGAGTTTTAAATTACGCAAAGGGAAATTGGAAATTATCCCTGTACAAAATCTCAACGGAAAACAATTGACCATTGAACTGCCCAAAGCCAATCAATTAGCTGATAATCAATCTATTGAATCGGGATATTATGAATTGGTTTTGGATGGGAAAGTGGAAAGATTAGTCGCTTTTAATCACGATAATAAAGAATCATTGATGGATTTTTATAGTGTCAATGAATTAAAAAATATCTTCAGCGATGCTAAAAATGTGCAAGTTTTTGATAAAATAGATGATGCCGATTTTGTTAAAACTTTTAAAGACCAAAACTTTGGCGTGGCATTATGGAAGTATTTTCTGATTGCTGCCTTGTTGTTTTTGGCGATTGAGATTCTGTTGGTCAGGTTGATGAAATAATTAGGACACTGTCATATAAAAAATACCCCTTCAAGGACTTGAAGGGGTATTTTTTGTACTTGTACTGTTTTTAGAAAAGGTTAATGGAATGGTTTTTCGTTGGATTAATACCAATCAAATTTCTTTGCAAGTAAGTAAATAATTTCCGATAAATTGCAAATGTCAGAAATGAAATGTGTTTATTTGAAGAAAATACAGAAAAATAGGTAGTGGGAATATTTTTATCAAAACAAAAGTTAACATATACGTTAAATCAATAGATTTTTAAACTAAATTTATGAAATACAATCAAGCATTTTAATCATAAAATCCTATGCTTAGTAGAGTCGCAAATTCAGTTTATTGGATGAATCGGTACATCGAACGTGCCGATAATTATGCCCGTTTTATCTCAGTCAATTTCAATCTTGCCTTAGATTTACCTCCTAATGTGCCAGAGCAATGGAAACCACTCATTGTTGCCACAGCCGATAATTATATTTTTGAGAAATGGTATGATGCACCCACCCGTGAGAATGTACTCTATTTTATGACTTTTGATAGTCGAAATCCTAATTCTATTTTGTCGTGTTTGTATGAAGCTCGTGAAAATGCCCGAACAATCCGTGAAAGTATTTCTCGTGAAATGTGGGAGTATGTCAATCAAATTTATTGGACGGTCAAGGAGGCAGATCACGACAGCAAATCGTGGGAATTAGCTCGTTATCAGGGTTTTTTGGACAATATAAAGACAGGTAGTCAATTGTTTTATGGCATCGTAGATTCTACCATTACTCGTGGAGAAGCGTGGCATTTTGGACGATTGGGAAGGCTTTTGGAACGTGGCGACAAGACGACAAGGTTCTTGGACGTAAAATATTTCACGCTTTTACCTGAAGTTGATGCGGTTGGGTCACCTTTGGATTTATTGCTTTGGTCGGCGGTTCTGAAGTCCGTAAGTGCCTACAATATGTTCCGTCAGCAATATCAGATTGTCAATTCAACTGCTATTACTGACTTTTTGTTGTTGGATAAAAAATTCCCTCGCTCGGTGATGTATTGCATTCGTCAGGCAGAATTATCCTTGTACGAAATTTCTGGAACTGCTATTACGAATTCTTATTCAAATCCTGCGGAAAAAGCATTGAGTAAATTGCGTTCGGAAGTTGAGTTTTCGGAAGTGAAAGAAATTTTCGAAATCGGATTGCATCAATATTTAGATGAATTTCAAGAGAAAAATAACGCTGTTGGGGCGGCTATTTTCAAGACTTACTTCGATTTAAAACCAGTTATTCAAGAACAATCACAAATTGTTGTGGCGAATCAATAAAAGAGTGGTTAAATTTGTAAAAACAAATGAAACAATCAACCACAATATAATGACTTATTGTTTAGGAATAAAAGTTAAAGACGGACTCATTGCCATTGCCGATAATAGAATAACGGCTGGCACGGAGGTTTACTCAAATAAAAAAGTTTCAACTCATCAGATTGGTAATCATACGTTGTTTATTATGACAGCTGGTTTGCGGTCAATCAGGGATAAATCAATTATTTATTTCAATCAAATGACGAAGGAAAAAGGCTTTAAATTTGATTATATGTTTGAAGCCGTTAATGCCTTCGCTGAAATGATTCGTAAGGTTGCAGATGAAGATAAAGCAAGTTTGAAAGAAGAAGGCTATAAATTCAATTTACACTCAATTGTGGGTGGACAAATGGAAAAAGATGATGAACATAGACTGTTTCTGGTCTTTCCAGAAGGCAATTGGATTGAGATAAATGAAGGGCTAAAATATCAAATAATAGGTAATTCAAATTATGGTAAACCTTTGTTAAACAGGGCTTTAACTTATGAAACATCCATTGAAGACGCATTGAAGTTAGGTTTTTTATCTTTTGATGCTACCCAAGTAAGCGCCAGTGATGTTGATTATCCCATAGACGTAGTGGTTTATCATAAAGACAGTTTTCATTTGATTGAACATCGATTGGAAAAAGATCAAATGGAAGGAGTAACTAAACAATGGAATGCACTTTTGCAAACCTCGGTGGATAGTTTGCAGAGCGAGTGGATTAGTGATGTGTTGGGAGTTTAGTGATTGGTTAATTAGGGATTAGGCAATTAGGGATTGGGCAATAGCGATTTAAGTTCATGTTCTCAATCCCTGATTATCTAATCCCTAACCCCTAAAACCTATAAAAAAATGACTATAAAAATAGAACACGAACTTCTTTACGAATATACCGATGCGGTTCATTTAGAACCGCATTATTTGTATTTGCATCCTAAACGGAGTTCTTTGTTGACGCTAAAATCGTATCAACTTGATGTTGCCCCCCAGCCCGATTTTATTGCTAAAAATCTTGATGAGTCCGATAATACGCAACAAATTTTGTTTTTCAGTAAACCTGTAACAAAATTGCATATCAAGACAACATCAATCGTTGAAACTACCGAGTTCAATCCGCTTTCGTTTGTCTATCATCCTTTTCAGAATAGCCAATTACCGATTGAATATAGCGAACAATTACAGCTAACTTTGATGCCGTATCTCGTAAAAACGGGTATTACCACGCTCATTGACCAAACAGCAAGACAAATTGCAGGCGGTGTTAATTGGAATACGACTTCATTTTTAACCGAGCTTAACAAACTTATCAATACGTTTGCCTACGAAGTCAGAGAAGATGGCGAACCAAACTCGCCCGAAACTACCTTATTGACAAAAACGGGTTCGTGCCGTGATTATTCAGTATTGTTTATGGCCATGTGTCGTGTATTGGGAATTGCTTGCCGTTTTGTAAGTGGCTATCACTACGGCGACCCCGAACAACCACAATATTTACACGCTTGGGTTGAGGTATATTTGCCTGGTGGTGGTTGGCGTGGATTCGACCCTACGCAAAACTGTTTAGTTTCTGGAAAACACATTCCATTGGGAGCCTCAACAATTTCGGAAGCCGTTACGCCCGTGTATGGAACGTATCGTGGAAGTGCAAAAAGTAATTTTGTAACGAGAGTACATTTGGAAGAAATGTAAAATTATGCAAGAATTTATTTACCTAAACGGAGAAATCCTTCCCGCAGAAAAAGCCCAACTCCACGTATCAGATCTTGGTTTATTGAGAGGCTACGGCATTTTCGACTTCTTTCGTGCCATTGACGGACAACCCATTTTTATCGAAGACCACTTGGATAGATTTGAGAATTCTGCCAAATTGATGGGGCTTCCAATTCCCGAATCAAGGGATAAATTACGAGAAATTATCCACGAAATCATCCGATTGAATACGCATAAACTTTTGGGTGTAAAGATGATTATGACGGGTGGATATTCAGAAGATGGCTACACGCCTTCGCCAACATCTAACTTGGTAGTGATAGGAAAACCTTTTGAATTCAAACCCGCTGACGTAGGCATGAAGTTGATGAGTATGGAATACAGAAGAGAAATTCCTGAGATTAAGACCTTGAATTATATCGTGCCTATCCGAGCCATTCAAGAAATGAAATCAAAGGGAGCAGACGATGTGCTGTATCATAAAGACGGTAAAATCTCAGAATCTTCACGAAGTAATATTTTTATCGTGAAAGATGAAAATATCATTACCCCTTTGGATGGTGCATTGTTTGGCGTAACCAGAAAGCATATTGTTCATTTTGCCAAAAATCATTTTGAAATAGAAGAAAGAGACGTAACCACGCAAGAATTTTGGGAAGCAGACGAAGTTTTTACGACGGGAAGCACCAAACGAATTATTGCCATTACCCAAACTGATAATCAAGTATTTAGTGAGGGTAAAGTGGGAATTATTACCAAGAAACTACAAGAACTTTTTCTGGAAGAGGAGAAGAATAGCGTTGCAATTAGTTTTTAAAAGATAATTTTAGAAAGTTTGAGTGACTTAAATGAAAAAATTATGTCTTAAACTTTGTGGAAGTATCAAAAAAAGATACTTTTGGTTTTGGGTAAAGACTTACATTCAATACTCTCTCAATTTATTTACAAACAATTAAACAAACCGTCTTACAATTATGGGGTTAATGTCATTTTTTAAGGGTGTCGGAGAAAAAGTTTTCGGAGGACACAAAGAAGTAGAACCAGCTACAGCTGCAACCGTAGAACCATTGAGAGCAAGTGCATTACTGGCTCACGTAAAAAGTTTAGGCTTACCATACAACTCATTGACCGTAAAAACTGCGGGTGATACCGTGATTTTGGAAGGTGAAGTTGCCAAACAAGAAGATGCTGAGAAATTGGCTTTGGCGGTTGGTAATGTTGAAGGCGTAAAAGTGGTTGATAACAGATTGGACGTAGCTGAACCAGCCGAAGAAGCAAAATATCACGAAGTTGTTTCGGGTGATACTTTATCGAAAATTGCCAAAGAATACTACGGTGATATGATGAAATATCCCTTGATTTTTGAAGCTAACAAGCCGATGTTATCACACCCTGATAAAATTTATCCAGGTCAAATGTTGAGAATTCCACCTTTGGCGTAAATTTTGGAGGAAAGGGATAAAGCAGAAATGGAGACAGAAAGAGAAAATATTTTCTTTCTGTCTCCATTTCTGCTTTATCCCTTTTTCCTTTTGTTTTCAATCTCTTTCTGTTTTTTCTCTCTGGCGGCTAATGCCTTTAATTTCTTTTCCATTTCCACAGGATACCCCAATAAATCCCTCAAAACCACCGATGCACACACGCCACCAAAGGCAGCGGGCATATACGAGATGGTTCCGTAAGCTGATTTTTTGTAGTTTGCACCATCCGTAAGCATCAACGATTCCGCCATCATTTCCTCAGCAGAATAAACGGCTTTGATACCCGTTGTGATGCCTATTTTTCGTAAACGTTTTCGCATCAACGAAGCCAAATAACATTCACGGGTATCAAATAAATCGGCAGTACGGATTTTGGTTGGGTCAATCTTTCCACCCGCTCCCATAGATGAAACAATGCGTAAATCTTTCTTGTAAGCCGTTATCAGAAGCGTTAATTTGGGCGTAATAGAATCAATACAATCCATAACGTAATCAAATTTTACGCTACTCAAAATAGCTTCTGCCGCTTCTGGAGACAGAAATTCACGAATGGATGTTAATTTCAATTCGGGATTAATGGACAATAAACGTTCCGCCATCAAATCAGCTTTTGCTTGTCCGTGCGTGGTAGCAAGGGCTGGTAATTGACGGTTTCTATTGGATGGATCCACGACATCACCATCAACAATGGTCATCGTTCCTACGCCCGCCCGAGCAATAAATTCGGCGGCAAAAGAGCCAACGCCGCCCAATCCCACAATTAAAACGTGGGAATTTTGTAATTTTTGGAGACGTTCATCTCCGACTAATAATTTGGTTCTTCCAAGCCAAGCTAAATCACTCATTCCTATTTTTTGTAATCTTTAAAATAAATTCCTAAACAGTTTCCCGAATTTGATAATCTGTCACTTTATCAGAATTACGAGTCATTAATTCTCCAATAAATCCTGCCACAAAGAGTTGAACCCCAATAATAATAGCAACTAATGCCAAGAAGAAAAGCGGGTTGTCAGTTACATTTCTAAACTTTAAATGATTGGCGATGGCATAGACTTTTTCACCAATCAGATAGAAGGTAATCATTGTTCCGATAAAGAAAGACAATATCCCAAAACCACCAAAAAGGTGCATCGGGCGTTTGCCAAATTTATGGATAAAAGTAATAGACAGTAAATCTAAAAATCCGTACAAGAAACGCTCAATTCCGAATTTGGTTGTGCCGTATTTTCGGGCTTGATGTTGCACTACTTTCTCCCCAATTTTCTCAAAACCATTCCATTTTGCCATGACGGGAATGTATCGGTGCATTTCTCCGTATAGCGTAATCGTTTTGACAACTTCGTTTTTATAAGCCTTTAATCCACAATTAAAATCATGAAGGTAAACACCTGACATTGAACGAGTTGCGGCATTATATAGTTTTGTTGGAATCGTCTTTGTGATGGGGTCAAAACGTTTTTGTTTCCAACCAGACACCAAATCATAATCATCTTCCATAATCATTTTATACAATTCTGGAATTTCATCGGGGCTGTCTTGCAAGTCAGAATCCATCGTGATAACAACCTTGCCATTGGCATCCTTAAAGCCTACGTGAAGGGCGGCAGATTTGCCATAATTTCTACTGAATGAAATGCCTTTAATATTTGCATTTTTCTCAGAAAGGCTCTTGACTACTTTCCAAGAATTATCTCTACTACCATCATTCACAAAAATGATTTCGTAGGTAAAATTATTCTCATTCATCACTCGTTCAATCCATGCGGAAAGTTCGGGTAATGATTCTTCTTCATTATAAAGTGGTACGATAACGGATATATCTAACATCGGCATATTCAAAATATCAAGTAATAGTCTTTCAAAAATGCCTGAAAATCAGGCGAGTAACTTTCGTCGGGATTTTTGATAATTAATTCTTCGTTAATAATTTCTTTTTTTGTTCTTCCAAAGGTCGTAATAATTCTTAATATTTTGGTGTCTTTTCGATGTCTAATCGTAAGTTTTTTTTGCGGATAAAGCCCTTTTGAAATGGATAATTGCTCAAAAACTGAACTTTCATACGCTGGTAATAAAACAACAAATGTGCCATTGAAAGATAATAATCGTAAAATAGAATGGAGTAAATCTTCAAACGAGAGCGAATCTGTATGAATCGAATTGTTGCGAGCGAGCGTTCCAGATTTTAAATGATTTTGGAAAAATGGAGGATTGCTAATAATTAAATCATAAAAATTTAGGGTAATACAATCTTGAATTGAAGTATTATGAACGGTTATTTTATCTTTAAAAATACTATCATCTATATTTCTAACTGCTTGATTATAAGCATTTTTATCTATTTCTACGGCATCAATTTTTGCGTTACTTTTTTGGGCTAACATCAAAGCCAAAAGTCCCGTTCCTGTGCCAATGTCTAAAATTTTTTTTGCTTCCCGAGCGTCCGTATATGCTCCCAAAATACAGGCATCAGTCGTTACTTTCATCGCTGTTTGGCCTTGATGAATTGTAAACTGTTTAAAAGCGAAATGAGTATTTGCCAATTTATATGACGGACAGCAATGTCCTTTGATGATTTTTAATGGTGAACTGAAAATGAGGATAAATTTAATTTTTCGTCTATTTTAGCAATATTTGCAAGTATCGAAAAACTTTCAACAGCGATCGCAAGCTATTGTGTTGGTTTTATCATTTGGAATTTGATTCACTTATATTCGTCAAATACTTGCTTGTTGCGTGTAATTTGGCTTACCACTAACGCTTTGGAACTTGGTGAAATTCATAGGCCAATGTTCAAATTTAGTACAAAAAAATCATAGAATCCCAAATGTTCAATTTAGTATTTCTGCCCCATTTAGCCAAACCTCTATTGTCTGGCAAGAGGATAACCGATTTTCCAGAGGGGGTGACAACATGGGTTTAACAATTTCAAGAATATTAAATTAAAGCAATAAGAGAAGTATAAATCAATCATAATCGCATTTAAGGAATATTAGGGTTTATCGGTTTTTAATTTAAAAGAAATTGATAAATTTTATGGTTGTATTTTAAAGACTTATTTAAAAACAAATGAAAGCAAAACTACTATTATTCATCATCCTGCAATTATCACTCATCACCTTGGCAAGCGCTCAAACTGGCAAGGTAGTAAGTTTTGTATTGAACTCGAAAGCCTTACAAAATACGGGTGGAGAAGACCCGAATCGTAAAGTTTCAGTATATCTGCCGCCAAATTATGATGCATCCAGTCAGCGTTATCCTGTTATTTATTACCTACATGGTTTCATGGGCAAGGATAATATTTCCGACAACATGAAAAGTATTTTGGACGCAGGAATTAGTAAACAAAAAATCCGTCCGTTTATCTTGGTTCAAGCTGACCAATACACGCTTTTTGAAGGCAGCTTTTACTCCAACTCTTCTTTTATTGGTAATTGGGATGAGTTTGAATCGAAAGAATTAGTTGACTACGTGGACAAAAAATTTCGAACTATCGCCAATCGTGAAAGTCGGGGTATTGCAGGACATTCGATGGGTGGTTATGGAGCTTTCAAAATCGGCATGCTTCACCCCGAAGTTTTCAGTAGTATTTATGCTTTAAGTCCAGGTTTAGTGGCAATGGTGAAGGAATTTGGACCCAATAGTAATTCTTACAAAGAAGTTCAAAACGTAAAAACCGTTGAAGATTTGAAGAAAACGTATTACCCAAAAGTATTAGTTGCCGTGGGGCGTGCATGGTCGCCCAATCCGAATAAACCACCATTTTTCTGTGATTTTCCCTTTAGTTACGAAGGGGATAAAATGATTGTCAATCAGGCTATTTTGGAGAAATGGGAAGCCAATATGCCCGTTTATATGGTTGATAAATATGCGGATAATCTGCGAAAAATGACAGCTATAAAATTGGATTGGGGACGTAATGATTCGCCCCGTTTTCCTGTGCAAATCGGGATGTTGAGTCAGCGTTTAGAAAATCTTGGCATTAACCATTTTTCTGAAGAATACATTGGCGACCACGGTAATAAAATCTGGACAACTGATGGACGAGTTTTGAATGATTTATTACCATTTTTTAATGATTATTTGAAGTTTTAAATATCAATATAATTCTTTTCTTTCAACCCCAAAATTCAATTATTATGCAATTCAAAAACATTTCTTTCCTAATAATATCGGTTTTTAGCTTTATCTGCTTCAACTCGAACGCCGCAACGGTTGATAGTCTTGATGTTCCGAGTACCGCCATGAACAAAAACTACAAGGCCGCCGTGGTGTTACCAGCTTCTTATGCGAACAATAAAACCGCTTATCCAGTGCTTTATTTGCTTCACGGTGGGGGAGGACATTTCCGTGATTGGCTGACTTCAACGCCCGATAAAAATCTTGTAAAAAACTTAGCGGATAAATATAATTTGATAATTGTAATGCCCGAAGGCGAAACATTTGGTTGGTACATGGACACACCCAATAGCCAGTTTGAAACCTACATCACGAAAGAAGTTATTCAGAAAATTGACGCTACTTACAGAACTGTAAAGAGCAGTAAAGGGCGAGTAATTACGGGGCTTTCGATGGGTGGACACGGGGCAATGTATCTTTCAACCAGACATCCAGAACTATTTGGTGCGGCAGGAACGATGAGCGGTGCAATGGATATGAATTACACTAAATTTAAAGTCAACGCTGATTTTACAAAATCGTTGAAAGACCGTTTTGAAAAACTTTTAGGCACGTCTGATGTTTCAAACGAAGTTTATGTGAGAAATTCAATCGTTAATATGGTTGATGTCATCAAGAAAAATGCCATGCCAATCATTATTGATTGTGGCGTAGATGATTTTTTAATTGATGCCAATCGTGAATTGCATAGCCGACTGCTTTATGCAGGAGTTTCGCATGATTATACCGAACGCCCAGGAGCTCATACATGGCCTTATTGGGAAAATTCTTTGCCTTATCATGTGCTTTTCTTTCAAAAAATTTTAAAGAATAATGGTGTTGTAGTTGAATAATTTGAATTGATAAAATACCTAACACAAGTCCTAAACTATGCTTTCTTTATTTGGTTTTGCCACGATAATTATCTTTTTAATCTTAATAATGTCCAAGAAAATGTCCGTGATGACAGCCTTGGTTATTACGCCAATTGTTTTTGGTCTGATAGCAGGTTTCAACCCAAAAGAATTGGGTGAATTTAGTCTTGTTGGCATCAAGCAAGTTGCCCCGACGGGTATTTTATTGATGTTTGCTGTTTTGTATTTTGCCACGATGCTCGATGCAGGACTTTTCGACCCAGTAATTGCCTTT
>JBBAKY010000110.1:0-12075 GCA_040403295.1 Arcicella sp. | reverse complement strand
CTTCAAATTCTAAAATTATTATTTATTCGTTTATTAAAAAATGGTCAGACAAATAAAATTGTCTGACCATTTTTTAATAAAAAGTTTCTCTTTCTTTTCCATCTTCAAAAAACTAAATTTGTCTAAATTTATTATTTCAAATTATGTTTAGCAAAATCAACACCTTTGGCTTAGGAGTTATTATTACTGTTTTTTCATCCGCCTTCATGCTTTCAACTAATCTTAAAAAAATTAGTGTATTAATGATTTCTCGCTCGGTACGGGCAGGAAAAACGATGACTGTCAAAGCGGATATATGTTATCAGTTGGGTGGCGGAAAAATGATCAGTCATTACACTCAGCCCTTCAATCAATACATTGTTAATACTGCCAAGGGAGAAGTCAGCATATATGACCCACTCAAAAATACAGTTATTCAACAAGTGAATTACCTTTTTAGCACAGAAACGACCCAATTTTTCTACTTTCTGAGTAATCAAAAAGCAGATTTAGGTTTGAGAGCAATGGGTTTTATTAATAAGAATACAAAGTTTGAAAAAAACTTAATGATAAGTACTTGGTCTGCACCGGCACGATTGGCAAAAGAAGTGCAACTCGTAGAGTTAGTTCATAATGGCGCAAATCCTATTTATACCAAATATATTGGTGGAAATGGACAGGTAATCAAGAAAATATATTACTACAATTATCAAAATATGGGAGGAACAGATTTTCCGCTGGCAGTTACACAAATTGATTATTTTTCAGCCAAAGATTCTGTTATTATCAAAACTTCCTATTCAGATATACAAACAAACGAAGCCGTTGATGCCAAATTATCAAATTTTACGATTCCTACTAATGCCAAAATACTCAAATAAATACGTCAAAAGTCTCTTTTGGATAAGTTTCTGTATAATTTTCTCATACGAAGGGAAATCACAAAGTTTAAGTATGAACTTAAATTATTTGCATAAAAGAGACAGTACAATCACCGTGATTACGACCGAAAGCAAGCCCAATATTTTAAAAATAAGCAATCCTCTTTCAATCATTATAAATGGTTCTTTGAAAATGTATCAGAAAGTTATATCTCCTCAATTTTCTGCAAACTGCTTGTATGAGTTGTCATGTTCCAGATTTAGCCAATCAGCCATTCAAGAATACGGAGCCATTAAAGGTTTAGCCTTAACTGCGGATAGATTAGCAAGATGCAATCGTATCAGTGCCACTACCATTAATCCTTTCAGAATAAATCAACAAGGCAAGGTGATAGATTCACCTAAGATGTATAAAATAAAACAATGAGTTTTCATAACACAGCCCTAAAGTATCGCATTCGAGGATTGGGTATTTTATTATTCATTTTATTTCCCCTTTCAGGTTTTACACAAGTCAAAAGAGATAGTCTATTTTTACAATATCTGATAGACAAAGACCAACAAAGAGACATCATTACTCTTTTATCTGAATTCCAAAAGAAATACCAAGATTCAACCCAACATTTGCTTGAATTGCCTTATTGGAAAGGCATGGCCTATTATTCCCTCAGAAATCTTGACTCATCTGCCCATTATTTCTCTAAAGTGCATCCTAACAGTACAAATTATAATAAGTCATTGTTTTGGGCGGGGATTTCGTACAGTTATCTTCAACAAACACAGGAGGCTTACACAACAATTTTATCTGTCAATACAAACGATAGTATTGGGATAGCTACAAAAATATTCGAGTTAGCGGGCATTGCGTTATTACGAAGGAATTTTAAAGATTATGATTCTTTAAGCCACCATTTTTCGACACAATATTATCCATTACAAAAACAACAAAATAATTTTAATGATTATCAAGAAATGATTCGGCAACAACAACGAAAGTCTCCTTTCAAAGCGGCCTTGCTATCAGCAATATTGCCAGGGTCAGGAAAAATATATGTTGGAAAACAATTAGGACAAGGTATTTCAACTTTTATTCAAAATGCTATCTTAGGGTTGCAAGCATACGAAGGGTATCGTAAGGACGGTCCTGCAAGTCCTCGGTTTATCATTTTTGGAAGTTTATTTACCTTATTTTACATAGGAAATATTTGGGGAAGCGCTGTGAGTGTAGGCGTGAAAAGACAAGAGTTTAACGATAAAATAAATGAACAAATTTTGTTTGATATGCATATTCCTTTGCGTACAATTTTTAACTAAATCTTTTGCACAAAATTTTCGTGAAGGAGATAGCTTATTTAGGGCAGCACAACACGATGCTTCTTTGTTAGCCTATGAAAGAGCCTATTATGAAATAACAGAATTTCCTGATAGTTCATGGACTGCTGAGGCTATTCAAAAGGCCCAAAATGCTTGTTTGCTTAGAAAAATTTATTGCTTGAAAGCCATAGGAAAATTTGAAGAAGCAAGTAAAATTGCTTTAAGATTTGACTTGAACAAATTACCTGATTCAAGCCAGTATGTACTTCGTAATGAAATGATTGTTTGTTATTTTTTAGCGGGTTCATACGAAGATGTGATTAGCCAAATTGAACAATTGCAGTTTTTTGTTAAAGATTCAACGTTAAAATACCAGAGTGATATTTGGAAAATTATGGCATTAACTCATCTAAGACGTTATGCCGAAGGAAAACAAAGCTTCAAGGGGTACGTATCAAGAAGAAAACTCTGTGTTAATGTTGATTCCGTATTTGCTTTTGCAGACAAAAATCGTTTCAAAAATGTAAAAAAAGCGGAAGCTCTGGCTACTTTTCTACCAGGAGTAGGAATGATGTATGTCGGAAACACCACAGAAGGTTTAATCTCATTAGGACTACAACTCGGAACTTTAGGTTTTGCAGGCTATAGTTTCTGGAAGGGATATTATTTGTCAGGTTTTTTGACGGGGTTTGGGCTGTTTCAGTCTTTTTATTTTGGAGGAATAAGGCGGACGGAACTTTTGGCAAACAAGAAGAATCAATATTTAGAAGATGATAATTCACGACAAATAACAAATATATTATTAAAACTTGAACAATAAAAAAAGTCCAAGAATGACATCTTGGACTTTTTAAGATTGAAATGATTATTTACCACTCCACATAAAGAATTTAGGATTATCTTCGTATTTACTAATACCTTCTTTGTTAATTAAAGCAATTAATAAGACTACCCAGTCAACTGTAGCCACGATACCACATCCACCCAAAGTTAGGATATAACCAACACCTGTCAAGGTAGCAGTTCCCATATAAAAACGGTGAACACCTATAAAACCAAGAAACCAAGATAATACAAATGCAACAGTCGCATCCTTGCCACTTACGGTAGCCGTTGGTAAATTGTTTGTCATAGCCGCTAATACATTGGTAGAAGAAGTTGTTACATCCATCGATGTAATCAAACTTGCTACTTGAACACCACTATTAAGTGTTGTTTCAACTGTAGCATCATCAATAACGTATTCTGACGTAGAGGCAAATGATTTTGCACATACCGACATAAATAACATAGAAGATAAAATGATAGTTTTTTTCATAAGAATTCAAGGAATTTGAATGTGATTATTTTTTTTAGACTGGATGCAATTTAAGCGTATTTTAAAGGAAATACTATTGAATTGTGGAAATTCATTTTTATATATTTCCCACCTATTCTATTACGCTTGATTTCCATTAAATTTGTATTCTAAATTTTAAACAGATTCCGTATATTATGAGATATAGAAATGTTTACCAAAGTTTTTCTTTATTCTTAACACTTGTCTTAGCGATGAGTTGTAGTAAAAAAAACGAAGAAATAGCCCCTTCAACTTCCACCCTAATGGGCAAATGGAAACACAAAGAAAGTGTCGGAAAATTGACTTTTACTTCCAATGGAAAAACAAAAATTGTAGATTTGAATGATACCAATGATGGTTCTGTCATTGAATTCAAATCGGATGGAAATGCTATTTTTGAAGGAGAAGCCGTGAAATATACCATTACGGGAAAAGCCGTTGTGCTTAATTATGGTACAGGTAAACCAACGATTGATTTCACAGTTTCTAAACTTACCTCTGCTGAAATGACCACGTCTTATACCTTAGACCAATGTTTTAAATATATAGAAAGATACTACGACACCACTGACCCCGATATCAGAGAATTGATTAAAAATAAAGCTACCGCCACATTGACTGAATATACGGTAACTTATAGCAAATAATAAAAATAGGTCAGATAATCTTTAAATTATCTGACCTATTTTTTATGCTTCAACTGCTGTTTTAAACTCCGAAGTAAAGTGAAATTGAATACCTGGATTATTCTGGATATTCATTCTCAAAATCCAATCAGATTCTGCCAAGAACACGTAGTTTTCATCTTTATCTTGCGCAATATTTTGTCCTTTCAGACGAACAAATTCCGCTAATTTCTTTGGGTCTTCCGAGGTAATCCAACAAGCTTTTGCAATATCACGGTGGTCGAAACGACATTTTGCACCGTATTCATGTTCCAAACGATACTGAATTACTTCGTATTGTAGTTCCCCAACGGTTCCCACAATTTTACGATTTCCCAATTGTGGTTGTAAGAATAACTGAGCCACTCCTTCATCTGTCAATTGCATAATTCCTTTCTCCAATTGCTTAGATTTCATCGGGTCGAGGTTCATTAATTCCTTAAAAATCTCAGGAGAAAAACTTGGAATTCCTTGATATTGGAGAACTTCGCCCTCCGTCATCGTATCGCCAATTTTGAAATTACCAGTATCATACAAACCAACCACATCGCCGGGGAAACCTTCTTCGATAACCTCTTTATCTTGAGCCATAAAAGTATAGGGATTATTAAAACGAAGATTTTTATCGAGACGAACGTGTTTGTAAAATTTATTACGCTCAAAAGTCCCCGAACAAACCCGCATAAAAGCAATTCTATCACGATGTTTAGGGTCAAGATTAGCGTGGATCTTAAAGACAAATCCGGTGAATTTTTTTTCCATTGGCTCAACAACTCGTACATCCGTTTGGCGTGGTTGCGTACTTGGAGCAATTTCCGTGAAAGTATCCAACAACTCCTGCACGCCAAAATTATTCACCGCCGAACCGAAGAAAACGGGCGCAATTTCACCCGAAAGATAGGTTTCACGGTCAAAATCACCGTAAACACCTTCAATCAACTCAACGTCTTCACGTAATTGGTCTGCATCTTTTTTGCCTACTTTTTTATCTAATTCTTCCGACCAAATATCAACCGCTAAAACCTCTTTTTCAATTCGGGTTTTATTGGCACTAAACAAGTTTAAAGACTTTTCGTAAAGATTATAAACCCCTTTAAAATTCGCTCCGATATTAATTGGCCAAGTCAATGGACGAACTTTAATTCCTAATTTCTGTTCTAATTCATCCAATAAATCGAAGGCATAACGACCTTCTCTATCCATTTTATTGATAAAAATAATCACGGGCGTATTTCTCATCCGACATACTTCCATCAATTTTTCGGTTTGTTCCTCAACGCCTTTCACACAGTCAATTACTAAGATTACTGAATCTACGGCCGTTAAAGTACGGTAAGTGTCTTCCGCAAAATCCTTGTGACCTGGTGTATCCAAGATGTTGATTTTGAGGTTATTATATTCAAAGGTCATTACCGAAGTTGCCACTGAGATACCTCTTTGGCGTTCAATTTCCATGAAATCGGAAGTTGCCCCTTTTTTGATTTTATTAGATTTCACCGCTCCCGCCGTCTGGATTGCCCCCCCAAAAAGTAGGAGTTTTTCCGTAAGCGTAGTTTTGCCCGCATCGGGGTGAGAGATAATTCCGAATGTACGGCGTTTGTGTATTTCTTCTTGAATAGTCATTTTAAAATAATCCTTAATGGGAATTGAGGTGCAAAATTACGGATAAAAAGGTGAAATTTGTAAAAAAATAAAATAGTATGCTTGCATAACATTTTAAAAAAATACTACCTTTACATTCATAATTATCTTCTTTAAAACCGTTAAAGGCTGAATGCCAAAAGCCGACAGCCGAAAGCCAAAAACAATGAACCGTTCAATTAGAAAAGTAGCCGTACTTGGCTCAGGAATTATGGGAAGCCGTATTGCTTGCCATTTTGCTAATATTGGCGTGGAGGTCTTGCTTTTGGACATCGTTCCGAGAGAACCCAACGATGCCGAAAAAGCCAAAGGACTAACCACCGAACACCCTGCGGTGCGTAACCGTATCGTGAACGAAGCGTTCCAAAACACCCTCAAATCTAATCCTGCGGCATTGTATTCGCCTTCTTTTGCGAACCGTGTCAAGTTGGGAAATTTTGACGATAATCTCGCCGAAATTAAAAATTATGATTGGGTAATTGAGGTAATCGTGGAGAATCTTGCCATCAAACAATCGCTTTACGAAAAAGTGGATGCTTTGCGTAAAACGGGAACGTTAGTAACCTCAAATACGTCGGGAATTCCGATTCATTTGATGGCAGAAGGTCGTTCTGAGGACTTTCAGAAGCATTTTTGTGGAAGTCACTTCTTCAATCCTCCAAGATATTTGAAATTGTTGGAAATCATCCCAACGCCTGCCACTGACCCTGCGGTTACGGATTTCTTGATGCACTACGGCGACCGTTTCTTAGGTAAAACCACCGTTTTTTGTAAAGACACTCCCGCATTTATTGCCAACCGTGTCGGAATTTATTCAATGATGAAAACCATGAAAGTGGTCGAAGAATTGGGTTTGACGGTGGAAGAAGTCGATAAATTGACTTCCGTAGTGGTTGGTCGTCCGAAATCTGGCACATTCCGTTTGTCGGACGTGGTAGGTTTGGATACCACTATCAACGTATCGAATAATCTTTACGCAGGATTGACCAACGATGAGTCGAAAGACACTTTTATGATTCCTGAAATGATGAAAAAATTACAGGAAAATAAATGGTTGGGCGACAAAACGGGTCAAGGTTTTTACAAAAAAATAAAAGGAGCGGGTGGTAAATCGGAGATTTTAGCTTTAAACCTAAAAACTTTTGAATACGAACCTTCACAAAAAGTAAAATTTGATGTTTTTGAGAAAACGAAAAATTTAGCCTTGAAAGACCGTTTTGCTGTTTTATTAGCCGACAAAACCAAAGCAGGAGAATTTTACAGAAAGACCATTTTAGACGGTTTTAGATACGTAACTTTTAGGATTCCCGAAATTTCAGACGAATTGTACCGAATTGATGCCGCCATTTGTGCAGGTTTCGGTTGGGAAATGGGCTTATTTGCCACTTGGGATGCCATTGGCGTAGAAAAAGGCATCGAATTAATGGCTGTCGAAGGTATGAAACCCGCTGAATGGGTCAATGAAATGTTGGCTTCTGGAGCAAAAACGTTCTATAAAAGTGAAGGAGGAAAACGCTTGTACTACGATATTCCAAGCAAAAGCTACAAAGTAATTCCAGGCACAGAATCATTCATTATTCTTGAAAATCTTTCGGATAATGTCGTTTGGAAAAATGGCGAAAGTACCGTTTACGATTTAGGAGAAGGTATTTTAGGCTTAGAATTCCGTTCAAAAATGAACACTTTCGGAGCGGGTGTTATCGAAGGCGTTCAAAAGGGAATATCCTTAGCTGAAAAAGATTTTAGAGGTTTAGTCATCGGAAATGACAGTACCGAAGCGTTTTCGGCAGGAGCAAATTTAGCCATGTTATTTATGTACGCCATCGAACAAGAATTCGATGAAATAAACATGATGATTGCTCAGTTCCAACAAACGATGATGCGAGTACGTTATTCATCAATTCCAGTAGTAGTTGCACCACATACGTTGGCTTTAGGTGGTGGTTGCGAAATTTCTTTGCACGCTGACCGAGTAGTGGCAACGGCAGAAACCTACATGGGACTCGTGGAAGTGGGCGTTGGCTTGATTCCTGCGGGCGGAGGCACGAAAGAAATGGCACTTCGTTGTTCAGATTTATACGCATCGGGCGATCCAGAATTGAATACTTTGCAAGCTGTATTTATGAATATTGCTACGGCAAAAGTAAGTACCTCCGCCCAAGAAGCATTGGAAATGAACTATTTGCGTCGTGGAGATGAAATTGTGATAAGTCGTGCCAGATTAATTGCCGATGCTAAACAAGCCGCTGTTGAATTAGCGGATGCAGGTTATACGCAACCAAAACAACGTAACGATATTCGTGTACAAGGAAAAGCAGGAATTGCCTTATTCAAAGCGGGCGTTCAAGGCATGAAAATGGGAAGATATATCTCAGAACATGATGCGAAAATCGCCGATAAATTAGCCTACGTTATCTCAGGCGGTGATTTGAGTTACGCCCAAAATGTAACGGAACAATATTTATTGGATTTAGAAAGAGAAGCGTTCCTTTCACTTTGCGGAGAAAAAAAGACCTTGGAACGTTTGCAGGGTTTATTGAATGGCGGGAAACCACCGAGGAATTAATCATTTTAAAAGACAAAAATCATGAACGCATACATAGTAGCGGGCTACCGTACCGCAGTTGGAAAAGCCCCAAGAGGTGTTTTCCGTTTTACAAGACCAGATGATTTGGCAGCCGAAGTTATCAAACATTTGGTGGCACAAGTTCCTGCCTTAGACCCCACTCGGGTGGATGACCTAATCGTGGGAAATGCCGTTCCAGAAGCGGAGCAGGGAATGCAAATTGCGAGATACATCGCTCTTTTGTCGTTGCCCAAAAATGTTCCAGGCTTTACTATCAACCGTTATTGCGGTTCTGGTTTGGAGGCAATTGCTTTGGCATCGGCAAAAATTCACGCAGGAATTGCGGATTGTATCATTGCGGGTGGAGCAGAATCTATGTCATTAGTCCCAACAACGGGTTACAAAATGGCGTTGAATTTTGACATCGCTCAGAAAAATCCTGATTATTATATCGGAATGGGTTTGACGGCTGAACAAGTTTCGGAACAGTTCAAAATTACTCGTGAAGAGCAAGATGAATTTGCCGTAGAATCACACACAAAGGCATTAGCCGCCCAAGCCGCTGGACTTTTCAAGGATGAAATTGTGCCAATAACAGTCAAAGAAACGTATTTTGATGCCAACACAGGGAAGAAAAAGACCCGTGAATCAATCGTTGATACGGACGAAGGACCAAGAGCTGGAACAACGATACAAGCCTTGACGAATCTAAAACCCGTTTTTGCAGCAGGCGGAAGCGTAACGGCAGGAAATTCATCACAAACTTCCGATGGTGCATCTTTCGTCATGGTGATGTCGGAAGCAATGGTAAAAGAATTAAATCTTGAACCAATCGCCCGTATGATTACCTACACAACCGCAGGCGTAGAACCACGCATCATGGGCATCGGACCCGTTGCCGCTATTCCATTGGCATTGAAAAGAGCAGGATTAAAAATTGGTGATATTGACCAAATAGAATTGAACGAAGCCTTTGCGGCACAGTCGTTGGCGGTGATTAAAGAATTGGATTTAGACCGTTCAAAAATCAACATGAACGGAGGAGCCATTGCCCTTGGACACCCACTGGGTTGTTCGGGAGCGAAATTATCCGTTCAATTATTCAACGAAATGCGAAGAAGAAATCAGAAATACGGAATGGTCTCTGCCTGTGTAGGTGGAGGACAAGGCGTTGCTGGGATTTATGAGTTTTTGAAGTAATTCTTTGCATTAAAAAGGGGCTAAATCTTAGATTTAGCCCCTTTTTGCGTTTTACTGATTTGATTATGCCGCCAATTCTAACTCACGCACATGAAGCATATCTTTATTGCCAATTGGTCTAACTTCATGGGCTTCAAGCGTAACTACCGCTACGGTTTTACCTTCTTTGGTCATAAATTCTACCTCATAACCTTCGTGATTATCGTAGATTTCTACCACAATTCCCACATCGCCTCTCATTAAACCTTTTTCGGGTTTATCAATGAGCAATACTATTTCATTATATTCCTTTATCATAATTATGCTGGATATGCGGTTACAAATCTTGGAAAATCTTCGTCATTTTTTATAATCCAAACGGAAGTCATAACAATAGAACGACCATTAGGGGCAATTATGTTTCCTGAAATTATAAATTTCAAACCAAATTTTGTTTGTTCGGTTTCTGAAACTTCTCCCGAAGAAGATAATTTGATTAAATCTTTAGCTAAATCTTCAAAATTATCCTTGAAATAGCCAAAAAGATTAAAGAAATTACTTTTCCCTTTTGAGTTCTCTTCATCAAGCAAATAATCAAGAATCTTCTCTTTTGCAATAAAAGCGTTTTCAGAATTGGGTAATTTCATAGATGCAATTTAGTGTTTTTTTTATTTTCTCGTGAAAATAGTGATAATAAAATTTTGGGGAATTGATTTAGAGTTTTAGAATATGGTAATGAAATACGAAGCAGAAATCAGAAATACGGAATGGTTTCTGCCTGTGTAGGTGGAGGACAAGGCGTTGCTGGGATTTATGAGTTTTTGAAGTAGAGATGATAGGAATAGCCAACTTCTGAAAGTTGGCTATTCTGTTTTAAGCAACTTAATTCTATCGGGGTGTGAATATTAAAGTAGTGTAAATTGACAGTTTACTTTGTGATACCCCTTCATTTTGTGTTTCGATTTCAGATTTAGGTATTTTTTCATCAATACTTTTCACCTCAAAATTTACT
Source organism: Arcicella sp. (assembly GCA_040403295.1). GTDB lineage: Bacteria > Bacteroidota > Bacteroidia > Cytophagales > Spirosomataceae > Arcicella. The sequence goes on along the minus strand of JBBAKY010000110.1, from coordinate 1,499 downwards.
TTATATTTTTTTGTAAGAAAAACTATATTTTTGGCAAGACTCCTAACAATCATTTTTTGTTTTATTGAGTTTGGGTCGACTTTTAAAGACATTCCACCATGAAATGGGTCATTTTTATCAATAATGATTTCTTCTTTTTCAATTATCAATGAATTAAGAAATTTAGTTGCTCCATTTACTGCCTGAATTTTTCCATCAGGTAAATTGCCCTTGATAATGTAAACTATTGAATTTTGTCGTTGGATTATAAGTTCATTAGTAGTTAAATTTTCAAAGTTTTTTTCTCTACCATTAGGTATTACTTTCCAATCTATATTTATTTTATCCAAAATGTTTGGCTTGATATTTTCATTCGGAGTTGAAAATATTTTGTCTATATCAGCACCAATTATATTTCTATCAATAACACCTTTATACTTTCTAAGATTTTCTGAACCAAGTAAAACCTTAATCATTCTTGGGGCACTTTTGTAATATATTATTTCAATATCCTTAGCCAAATATGCTTCATTATATTGTTCTGCGGTAATATTTTTATCAACACTCATTTCTTCACCACTTTCCAGTTTATAATCAACACTGATATTGTAACTATTACTTTGACTTTTATTTTTAATAAGTCCCAAATATTTTGTTCTTGTAGTTGTTGTAATTGTTTCGCCACCATCAGAAATAGTTGCCTTTGTAGTTACACCTTCGTTTTCAAAAGCATATTCTTCTCGTTTATTATTTATTACCGTAATAAATGCAATACCAATCATAAATGAAAAAATGCCAATTATAAATCTTGTTATTCTTCCATCACCGTTTCTTTTCTCAATTGCTTGAATATCATCTTGTTGGGTGCTAATTTTTTCTAATGGAAACTGTTGATTGTAGGCTAAAACTCCAAGTATCATAAATAAAAAACTGCCAATTGTAGAAATTAAAGGATAATTCTTGTACCAAATCTGTACAGGCAAGCAACAAGATAGAATCAAAGTAACTAATGCTGAAACAGCCCAAATAGAAGTCATTTTAGTGAATTTCATATATTTTTGAAATTATGTGGTTGAATTAAATGTATATTTTTTGTGAATCTAAAATTCTAAAAATCCAAACCATTTTTTGAAAGTAGAATCTCAAATTACTTCAATAAAAGTAGATTTTCAAATTAACCACAAAAGAATCAGTTTTTCAATTAATCCGATGCCAAAATTCTTTTAATCAATTTCCAACTTGCCACTTGCTAAAATCAAGCAATGGACAAAAGGGAATTCTTAAATAAATTAGGAGAAAATGTGGTAAAACTGCGTTCTGAAAAGAATTGGAGTCAATCTGACCTTGCCCGTGCTTGTTTCAAAGACCGTCAAAGCGTTGAAAAATTAGAAAACGGTAAAATAAATCCTTCAATATTTTACCTAAAAGAAATTGCTGATGCTCTGGAAATTCCTTTAAATCAATTGCTTCGTTTTGAATAAAAACTTCAATCTCTACAAATTAGAAATAATTGCTTTTTT
>JBBAKY010000109.1:9299-12138 GCA_040403295.1 Arcicella sp. | reverse complement strand
TGAATATAACTGGTGCCACCATAACCGGACTCAATGCAACATCGGTCGGTGGAATCAGTGGAGTTTATGCGCAGTTATCCGGAGCTACCTTCTCCGGTGCTCTTTATACACAAGCAGTGACGTCGACCGGACTTGTAACTGCGAACAATGGATTGAGTGTTATCGGAAGCGACTCTGCTTTAAATGGCAGACTTTTTGTTCAGTTGGATTCATCTATGAACGGTAATGTAACAATAGGAAAAAATCTTACAATTAATGGTAACTTAATAGTAAACCAATATACAGCGAACAATGTAATTAATACGATTACTACCAATGTATTCAGTATATCGGAAGACCTTTCGTTAAATGGGCGCCTTTTTACAACCGGTGATTCTTCATTAAATGGACGCTTATTTATAACCAAAGATTTATCTCTTAATGGAAATTTATTTGTAGGTGGAAGCATCAACTTCCCGGTGGGTTCAATACCATCCTCTGCTATTCTTGGTGGAGTCCAAACAAACGGAATGGATTTATCTACGAACCAAACCGCGGGAGGAAATAAAACATTCAGTGGTGTTTTGATTACGACCAGCGATGCCTCTTTTAATGGCCGCTTATTTTTGACTGGCGATGCTTCATTAAATGGACGCTTATTTATAACCAAAGATTTATCTCTTAATGGAAATTTAACAGTGGGTGGAAATACCACGTTTATAAGTCCAACAATCTTTACCAACTCTGCAAATAACTCTACTGTTAAAATGACACTCGATTCGGTGGTGTCCAATCAGCTCGACTTATCTGGTGCATTTACAATAAATACCGCATTAGGTATCGGAACAAATAATCCTCAATATCAATTAGATGTAGGTGGTGGTGGAGTTGGTTGTGGTAGAATCGTCCAATTCAGCTCAGGTGCGTCTGTTATTTCAAGCGGTGTAAATACGACCGTATTCGCAAGTAATTTTACAACAGACGCATCGGTAAACGGAAATCTATTTATAGGAACTAACAACATTACGTATGGTGATGCTTCCTTAAATGGGCGTTTATTCGTGAATAAAGATGCATCTTTGAACGGAAATGTAACTGTCAATGGTGTGGTTACAATGAAAGGAGGATTTAACTATAATGTTGGAAGTGCCATTAGTGGAGCGGTAACATTAGCTTCTCCATTAGCACAGTTTTATACTTTAGGTGGGGCATCTGCTTATACTGTAACATTGCCATTACCAACTAGTATAATGAGCGGACAGGTTGTTCAATTTAAGCGTATCACGGCATCAAATATTATTACTATTATTGCCGGAACTACTCCTATTTACCCGTTAAATAGTGTAACGACAACAACATCCGGTGTTTCTATAGCAACCACACAATTTACGACAACCTTTATAACAGATGGAACCAACTATTATCAAATGAATTAATCTCGTTTACATGCGACATTATCGAGTAAACGAATAAGAAATCATTATCATTTTTCTATATAACACATAAGTCTTATATAGAAACCTTTTAGGCATTCTTTATAAAACCTTTCGTTCAAATCCTCCCTTGATTTATTTACATATCTAGGCAGAAGTTAACTGGTTAATTCGACCAAACATTGGCCGTTTCGTTATATACAACCTTGAATGTTCAATAGAGTTTTACCAACATTATATAATTATCAGCAAAATACTCTTTAGAGGAAATTCGTTCAAAATTTATCCCCCCTCGGGATTCTACTTAGAATATTATAACACCGGCGTTTGGGATATAGTTCCAACCAATGTAACTATATTTTGTTATAAAACATTAAAATTTATGGATTTTAAGTTTCATTTTCATTTAAAAATTTAGGAAAGAATAAAATAAAGTAGGATTATATAAGCATGTCGCTTGTTCCTAACGTCCACTGGTTTGATAACTCTTTAAACGCGAATAAACTTCGCCAGTCCTACCTCAAGGGGTTCCTTGATATTAGCGGTGGTGCCGTCCAACTCCGCTCGGATAACTCTATGAACTTCTATTCGGGTGAAAGCGCCACCCCCAAATTCTCCATCGGCCCCAATGGCCTTACTGTCATTGACGATGCTGCCATGGCCCAAACCATTGATATCTCTTCCGTCATTGGATTAAAGGGTCTTAGATACAACATCCAGCAATTCATTATGGATAGCACCACGGGTAACGGCTCTAGCCACTATAACCAGGTTGCCGCTGCCGATATCAATACCACAGGTAACGTAATTGTTGGCAGCACTCTCATTGTTGGTGGTAACGCCACCTTCAGACAAAATGTTGGTGTCAATGGTAACTTAAGCGTAGGTGGTAATGTCACCATCCAGGGTGATGAATACATCCAGAAAGCGCTCATTGTTGGTGGTAACTGCACCATCGATGGTACCCTTACCGTAAAGGGTGATGTGTCCATGAACAAATTCCACTTAGCTGGTAGCACCATCTCCGCCAACGGTGATGTATCACTCAACAACAATTTATTTGTCAACTTAGATTCATCCATGAACGGAAAACTCGCCGTCGGCTCTGATGCCTCCTTCGGTAACAATGTTGATATCTATGGCCAACTCAGATGCTCATCCCTTGTTATTGGCACCAGTGATACCGCAGACGCAGATGCCGTCACCTTCAACCAAAAATTCAACGTTGCTAGCGATGTATCATTCCAAAGCAAACTTGTTGTAGGTGGTGATGTTTCCCTCAATGCTCGTCTCTATGTCGCCAGGGATGCTTCCCTCAATGGTCGCCTCTATGTTGCTGCCCCCGTCACATTAGCTGATAAATTATCCGCCGTCGGTGATGTTTCTTTCAACGCGAGACTCGTCCTCGGGAGCGATGCTTCCCTCAA
>JBBAKY010000109.1:3387-9199 GCA_040403295.1 Arcicella sp. | reverse complement strand
CGGAAAACTCGCCGTTGCTTCGGATGCTTCATTCGGTGGTAAATTAGCCACCGTCGGTGATGTTTCCTTCAACGCGAGACTCGTCCTTGGCAGCGATGCTTCCCTCAACGGAAAACTCGCCGTTGCTTCGGATGCTTCATTCGGTGGTAAATTAGCCACCGTCAGCGATGCTTCATTCAGCGCCAACATGTTCGTTGGTGGTGATTCATCCCTCAATGGCAACCTTTACTCTGCCCAAAAAATTACCGCTCCCTACATGAATGCCACCACCGAATTAAAGGTTGCCAACATAACTATCACCAATGATAGCATTAACTCCAGCGATGGCAACATCCAAATCAACCCCTCCAATGTTGGTATTGTGCACATCAAGAACGGATTAACCGTTGATGGTTCCATCAACTTCACTGGTTCATTCATCCGCACAGACACCAATGTGGAATTCACCCGTCAAATCGATGTTTCCAACAATGGAACTGGACCTTCTATTATCGCCACCCAAGTCGGAATCAACGATGTTGCCTTATTCAAATATGGAACCAGCACCGCCATGAGAATCGTATCTGGAGGTAATGTTGCCATTGGTAAAGATACTGCTACTCTTGGTATGTTAGATGTTGCCGGGTCCATCAACTCCGACAGCAACTTAACCGTTGGTGGAAGCGTAACCGTCACCCACGACTACACATCCACCAATGGTGCCCTCACTCTTACCAACGGTAAATTAACTGCTAAAACAATGCAGGTTACATCGTCTGCCGCCTTCGATACCACCGTTAATGTTAGTGGTAAATTAACCGCCGGTAGCTTCGAATCAACCGGCGCTGCCAAATTCGATGCCCCCGTGTCGATTATCAACTCATCCAACCTCGACATGACCGCCGCTGGTTTCCTCGTCCAATTTTAAATAAATATACAATAAGAGCTAGGATTTTTGTCTATGTCGTAGTCTAGATAAAAGTGAAATGTAATATATTTCACTTTTATATCATTGAACATTTACACCCAAAAAATAAGTCGGACTGAATGCATTAAGCATCATCATCGGATGAATCATCTGAATCAGACAGGGCATTCTGAAGAAGCTCAGGGTGATTCAACATAAATTGTTTGAGTTCCTTCACTTCTTTTACCAAAATACCTATCAGTCCTATATAATTCAATGACTGATAGTGTTCTCCATCTTTTTCACCATTCACCAAAAATGGATATAATTCCTGAACCTCATGTGCCAAAAATCCAATATCCTTTTTGTTTAATAATTCATTATCATATATGTATGGCTTCAAACCATCTATTTTAAATTCATCATCCAAGTCGCGAACATTTGTTTTAATACGATAATCGGAGGTTGTCGAGGTAGATACTACATTTACGATCCCACTCACATCTAACGGGAACTGTGGATTTTGAGTTCCCATACCAATGTATCCATTACCACAAATACGCATTCTTTCTTGGATAGGAGTAGTCGTTGATTTACTCGCTGGAGTTGTTAAAAATACCAAATCGTTTGAATAATTTCCATTATCTACAGCAAGTATTTGTGAAGCAGGAGTTGACCTATTATAAGTATCAAAATTAACTGCAACTTTATAATCGGCGGTTGTTGACCCACCCGCTGTAGCACCATTACCAATCCGAACATTCCCACTTACATCCAATCTATACAATGGATTTATTCCTATTCCCACATTTCCACCAATAAATACATTTCCATTGAAGGATGCATCGCCACCTAAAAATAATCGGCTATTCATCGAGACATCTCCACGTAATGTTGTTATGTTCGATACATATAGATTACCCAAATTTATAGAAACATCATTTGTTACCGTAAATAATCCAGTAAATATTTTATTACCATCAATGGTCTGATTAGATGTAACATTCACAGAACTTGATTGAAGTGAAGTGCTGAGACTTGAATAATTAGCGATGGAACTCGTTGATATAGAAGAAGCCGCAAAACTACCATATATATTTCCAGAAACACTAATATTGAGGCCTATTGAAAGATTTCCATTTAATGATGCGTCCCCACCCACAAAAAGACGACCCGATAATGAGGAGTCCCCACACACAAAAAGCCGGCCGTTTAGTGATGCGTCCCCGCCAACAAAAAGCCGCCCATTCATGGAGGAATCCCCCCCAACAAAAAGCCGCCCGTTTAGTGATGTGTCCCCCCCAACAAAAAGCCGGCTGTTTAGTGATGAATCCCCACCCACAAAAAGCCGACAGTTTAGTGATGAATCCCCACCCACAAAAAGACGCCCGTTAAGGGAGGAATCCCCATTCACAAAAAGACGCCCATTAAGGGAGGAATCCCCATTCACAAAAAGACGCCCCGATAACGAGGAATCCCCACCCACAAAAAGACGCCGATTCATGGAGGAGTCCCCACCCACAAAAAGACGCCGATTCATAGAGGAATCCCCACCCACAAAAAGACGCCCTGATAACGAGGCATCATATAAAACAAATAACCTATTATTAAGCGAAAAATCATTGTTTATTAAAAGCCGAACATTTAATGATAAATCCGTTCCAATAAAAAGGCGACCACCAAGTGAAACATCACCACCAACAAAGAGGCGACCATTTAATGAAGAGTCTCCACCAATGAAAAGCCTACCACCTAGCGAGGCATCACCACCTATAAAAAGCCTACCGCCGAGCGAAGCATCACCCCCTATAAAAAGTCTACCATTTAATGAGGTATCGCCACCGATGAAAAGTCGTCCATTCAGTGAGGAATCGCTACCAACAAAAAGTCGCCCATTTAATGAGGTATCGCCACCCACAAAAAGTCGTCCACCAAATGAGCCATCGCCACCTAAGAAAAGTCTCCCGCCAAACGACGCATCTCCTCCTAAGAACAGTCTCCCGCCAAACGACGCATCTCCTCCTAAGAAAAGACGCCCATTTGATGATATATCACCACTCACAAAAAGACGCCCATTTGCTGATATATCTGATGAAACAAAAAGCCGACCACCAAGTGAAACATCCCCACCAATAAAGACGCGACTGTTGAAAGAACCATCTCCACTTACAGAAAGTTGACCAATCAATGAAGCATCCCCACCTATAAAAATCCGTCCACCGAACGAAGCATCCCCACCTATAAACAGCCGCCCATTTAGTGATGCGTCTCCAGCAACAAAAAGTCGACCACCCAACGAAGAATCCCCACCTATGAAAAGTTTACCATTCATTGATGCATCATTTGCTATAAATAAACGCCCACCGAACGAAGAATCCCCACCAACGAATAAACGCCCTCCCAGTGAAGAATCCCCGGCAACAAAAAGTCGACCAGTCAGCGATGCATCATTTGCTATAAATAAACGCCCACCGAACGAAGCATCCCCCCCAACAAATAAACGATTATTGAATGAAGAATCCCCACCGATAAATAGTCGTCCAAGTAATGAAGAATCCATTGTAACATATAAACGTCCACCAAGAGACATATCTCCACCAACAGATAGACGACTGTTCAAAGATAAATCTCCACCGATAAATAGACGTCCTGTTAATGAAACATCATTACTTACAAAAAGACGTCCATTTAATGATGTATCACCACCGATGAAAAGTCGTCCATTTAATGATGCATCGCCACCAATGAAAAGCCGTCCATTTAATGATGTATCACCACCGATGAAAAGTCGTCCGTTTAATGATGTATCGTTTGCTATAAAAAGGCGACCATTTAATGAAACATCGTTTATTATAAACAGCCTACCATTCAATGAAACATCGTTTGCTATAAACAGCCTACCGTTCAATGATGTATCCGAATTTACAAAAAGTCGCCCGTTTAATGATGCATCAGAACCAAGTAAAAGTCGTCCATTTAATGATGTATCTGAACCAACAGATAATTTTCCATTTAATGATGTATCGCCACCGATGAAAAGCCGTCCACCAAACGAGCCATCGCCACCTACAAAAAGCCGACCATTGAGAGATGCATCTCCACCTAAGAAAATCCGCCCAGCCAATGATGCATCTCCACCTAAGAAAACTCGCGAATTCAATGATGTATCCCCAGCAACAAAAAGTCGACCATTTAACGATGTATCTGAGCCAACGAATAAGCGCCCACCTAGAGAAGCATCCCCGCCAACAAATAGGCGTCCATTTAATGATGTATCTGAGTTTATAAAAAGCCGACCATTGAGAGATGTATCGCCTCCTACAAAAAGTCGACCTCCAAATGATATATCTGAACTCATGAAAAAGCGCCCATTTAATATGGTATCACCACCAATGAAAACCCGCCCGTTCAATGATGTATCGGAGTTTACAAAAAGCCTACCATTTAACGATGTATCTGAGTTTACAAAAAGTCGCCCATTTAATGATACATCATTTATTACGATTAACCTTCCGATAAAAGATAAATCACCTCCTATAGAAAATTTTCCACCAAACGATACATCGCCCGCTACATAAAATCGGCCATTTGTGGAAATGTCCCCACCAACAAAAACACGACCATTTGTGGAAATATCGTTCATAACAAATAACCCTCCACCAAATGATGTATCGCCACCTACAAAAAGCCGACCATTCAATGATGCATCCCCACCTACAAAAAGCCGACCATTTAATGATGTATCTGACCCAATAAAAAGCCGACCATTTAACGAGGTGTCCGACCCAACAAAAAGCCTACCATTTAACGAGGTATCCAAACCAATAAAAAGCCGACCATTTAAGGATGCATCTGAACTTACAAAAAGGCGCCCGTTTAATGAGGTATCTGAAATTATAATCAAACGTCCATTAAAAGATAAATCTCCACCGAAAGAAATTTTTCCACCAAGTGATAAATCTCCACCAACAAAAAGGCGTCCGTTTAATGATGTATCCCCACCTACAAATAGCCGTCCTCCTAACGATGCATCTCCACCTAAAAATAGACGCCCGTTTAATGATGTATCTCCACCTACAAATAGCCGTCCTCCTAACGATGCATCTCCCACTACAAAAAGGCGCCCCCCCAAAGACACATCTCCACCTACAAATAATCGCCCGTTCAATGAGGTATCTTTTTGAACAAATAACCTACCATTAAGTGAGCTATCTGAACCCACATAGAATTGTCCGTTTAATGATGTATCCAAGTTAACGAATAGTCGTCCATTTAATGATGTATCAGATATGACAGATAATTTTCCAGCTAATGGTAAATCTCCACCAAAAGATAATTTTCCTGCTAATGATAAATCACCTGCTATGAAAAGCCGGCCATTTAATGAGGCATCACCGCCAATAAATAGGCGACCATTGGACGATACGTCTCCCCCTACAAAAAGACGCCCGTTTAATGAAGTATCACTACCAATAAAAAGCCGGTTATTTGTCGATATATCTCCTGTAACAAAAAGTCGACCACCTAATGATGCATCTCCACCTACATAGAGTCGACTATTTAAGGAGGCATCTTTTTGAACAAATAATCTACCATTAAGTGAGCTATCTGAACCAACATAAAAAGGTCCATTTAAAGATGTATCCAAGTTAACAAATAATCGCCCATTCAATGATGTATCGGATGCGATAGATAATTTTCCAGCTAAAGACAAATCTCCACCAAAAGAAAATTTTCCACCAAGTGATAAGTCACCTGCTATATAAACACGACCATTTAATGATGCATTTCCAGCAACGAAAAGTCGTCCATTTAAAGAGGCATCTGATGAAACAAAAAGTCGGCCACCTAATGATGCATCTCCCCCAATAAAAAGTCGTCCATTTAAAGAGGCATCTGATGAAACAAAAAGTCGGCCACCTAATG
>JBBAKY010000109.1:2855-3287 GCA_040403295.1 Arcicella sp. | reverse complement strand
ATGCATCTCCCCCAATAAAAAGTCGTCCATTTAAAGAAGTATCTGATGAAACAAAAAGTCGGCCACCCAATGATACATCTCCTCCTACATAAAACCGCCCATTCAAAGAGGTATCTGATGAAACAAAGAGTCGCCCGATTAATGAAGCATCTGAAAGAACAAAGAGGTTCCCCGATAGTGATAAATCCCCTCCAAAATATAATTTTCCAGCTAATGATAAATCACCACCGACATAAAGTTTTCCTCCTAATGATGTGTCACTTCCTAGAAAAAGTCGACCATTTGTTGAAATGTCGTTTGCTATGAAAAGTCGCCCACCTAATGAAGCATCTCCTCCTACAAAAAGCCGCCCATTTAATGATGTATCTTTTACAATAAAAAGTCGCCCACCTAATGAAGCATCTCCTCCTACAAAAAGCCGCCCATTTAATG
>JBBAKY010000109.1:634-2755 GCA_040403295.1 Arcicella sp. | reverse complement strand
ATGTATCCTTTACAATGAAAAGCCGCCCATTTAAGGATGTATCTCCACCTATAAATAAATTTCCCATAAAAGAAGCGTCCCCATTAAAAGAAAATTTTCCATTAACGGATAAATCTCCTCCTACATAAAGGCGACCTCCCAGTGAAACATCGCCACCTATAAAAAATCGGCCATTTGCTGAAGTATCGTTTGTTATAAAAAGGTTCCCACTTAGAGAAGCATCTCCTCCTACAAAAAGTCTGCTGTTTGTTGAAACATCATTGACTATGAAAAGTCGCCCCCCTAATGAAGCATCTCCTGCTACAAAAAGCCGCCCATTTAATAAAGTATCTTTTGCTATGAAAAGCCGCCCATTATATGATGTATCCCCTCCTGTAAAAAGTCGCCCATTGACTGATAAATCAGAATTAATAAAAAGTCGCCCATTGAATGAAGAATCATTCGATACAAATAAACCTCCACCAAATGATGCATCTCCACCGGCGGAAAGTTTCCCTCCGAATGATAAATCGCCACCTACATAAAGTCTACCTCCCAATGAAGCGTCGCCTCCTATTAATAACTTACCATTTCCAGAAATATCATTCATAACAAAAAGTCGCCCACCGAATGAAGCATCTCCCCCGATAAAAAGTCGCCTGTTTACAGAAATATCATTCATAACAAAAAGTCGCCCACCAAAAGATGCATCCCCTCCTGTAAAAAGCCTACCATTCAGAGAAGAATCTTTTGCTATAAAAAGTCGCCCACCAAATGATGTGTCCCCACCTATAAAAAGTCGACCATTTGATGATATATCCGAATTGACAAAAAGACTCCCATTGAATGAAGAATCATTCGCGACTAATAAGCGTCCACCAAATGATGCATCTCCACCTACCAAAAGTTTTCCCACTAATGATAAATCATTTCCTATAAATAGTCTTCCACCAAATGATGCATCTCCACCTACAAATAATCTTCCATTTCCCGAAATATCGTTATTCACAAATAGTCTCCCACCAAAAGATACATCCCCACCTACAAATAATCTTCCATTTCCCGAAATGTCGTTATTCACAAGTAGTCGTCTACCTACATATGCATCACCAGCTAAAAACAAGCGACCATTTAATGAAGTATCTAGATTTACGAAAAGACGCCCCCCAAAAGATACATCTCCTCCTGTAAAAAGACGCCCATTTAATGAACTATCTAGATTTACGAAAAGACGCCCATTTAATGATGTATCAAGCCCGGCTGAAAAATTTCCAAGAAAAGACAGCCCTCCACCAAATAATAATTTTCCATTTAAAGATAAATCCCCCCCTATAAATAAGTTTCCGTTTATAGATGCATCGTTTCCAATAAAAAGCCGTCTATTTATTGAGATATCGTTCGCCACAAATAAAGAACCACCTAGTGATGCATCTCCACCCAAAAAAAGCTTACCATTAAATGAAGTATCACCAACTATCAATAAATTTCCACCAAATGAAGCGTCTCCTCCAATAAAAAGCTTCCCGTTTAATGATGTATCATTTGATACGAATAAGCGCCCACTTAATGATGCATCTCCTCCCACAAAAAGTCGCCCATTCAATGATGCATCGTATCTTACAAATAACCGTTTATTTAATGATACATCATTAAATACCAAAAGTTGCCCATTAATTGAAATATCATTTGCTATAAAAAGGTTACCGCCAAATGAAACATCCCCACCAACTAAAAGTCGCCCATTTGATGAAATATCTTTTGTTATAAAAAGTCTTCCTAAGGAAGAAATATCATTGGCTATAAAAAGTCTACCACCGAACGAAGTATCTCCACCAACAAAAAGGTTCCCATTTAATGAGCCATCTGAATTAACAAAAAGCCGTCCATTTAATGACGCATCCTTTCCAACGAATAATTTTCCATTGAAAGAACTATCCAAATTCACAAAAAGTCGCCCACCAAAAGACGAATCTCCAGTAACAGAAAGTTTTCCATTGAAAGAACTATCCAAATTCACAAAAAGGCGCCCATTTAATGATGTATCCTGTCCTACCAAAAGCGCTCCATTGAAAGAACTATCCGAGTTAACAAAAAGGCGCCCATTTAATGATGTATCCTGTCCTACCAAAAGCGCTCCATTGA
>JBBAKY010000109.1:0-534 GCA_040403295.1 Arcicella sp. | reverse complement strand
AAGAACTATCCCCATTCGCAAAAAGCCGCCCACCAAAAGATGCGTCCCCACCAACAAAAAGTCGCCCATTCATTGATGCATCATTTTTTATAAAAAGTCGCCCATTCAATGATGTATCCTGTCCGACTGAAAGTTTTCCACTAAATGAGCTATCTCCTATAACAAAAAGTTGCCCGTTTAATGATGTATCCTGTCCTACCGAAAGGCGCCCATTTAATGAAACATCCGAATTAACAAAAAGCTTTCCACCGAAAGAGGCATCTTTCCCCAAAAACAATCGACTGTTAAAAGATATATCTCCACCAACAGTAAGCTTTCCATTCAATGAAGAATCCAATGTAACAAAAAGATTCCCGTTTAACGAGCTATCTCCATTCACAAAAAGCCGCCCATTTAACGAACTATCTCCATTCACAAAAAGCCGCCCATTTAACGAACTATCTCCATTCACAAAAAGCCGCCCATTTAACGAGCTATCTCCATTCACAAAAAGCCGCCCATTTAACGAGCTATCCCCATTCACAAAAAGCCGCC